>JANWJI010000125.1 GCA_025449515.1 Nitrososphaeraceae archaeon
AATACAGATCTAATGCCCTGATGGATTTTAGGCACACAAATTCTGGTTCCTCAGATTCTCTTAAATAGACTTGTCCACTTCAGCTAATGAATTATATTTACTTTAACCCTATTTACTGGAATAATGAAACAGATTGGATCAGATAATGAGGCTATCTATAAGTCTGCCCACGCAGTGGAGAAAATTAGCTTAAATGATCTAGTTAGAGATTTCATCATAGTGAGAAACAGAACCTTAGACATCTTCAAACCATTGAGAATCGAGGATGCGGTTATACAATCTCATACTTTTGGCAGTCCGCCCAATTGGCATTTAGCCCATGTTAGCTGGTTTTTTCACAAAATATTGGAAAGATATGGTAGAAGGCTGGCCCAAACATATGATGACCCCATTAACTTAGAATACTTAAACTCTTATTATCAGAGATTTGGAAATATCCTTCCGAAAGCCGAACGGGGCAAATTCCCTAGACCGACGGTTGAACAGACGCTGCGCTATAGATCTTTCATAGATGAAAACGTTGTTTCATTTCTTAGAGAAGAGGAACAAAAGCAATTAAACCACGGCGTTGAAAAAGAGTTGCTAGAGGACCTAAAATATGATATATTATTGGGAAATCAGCATGAAATGCAACATCAGGAACTAATGATCTATGATTTTCAACATTATTTCCAACGTTTTCGGGACGCTGAAGATAATTACAAACCGATGGTAGTAAAATCCAGATCATCTAAGCCACAAACACTACTATCTCGATCTTTACTAGAAAATAGAAATGCCAAGACTAAAGATGATGTCAGGGAAGTCCTAGATATGGTAACTATAAGCGGAGGCATATATGAATTGGGCTTCCATGGAAAGGGATTTTGTTATGATAACGAGCTGCCTGAAAATAAAACATATCTCCAACAGTATAAAATTGACGTATTTCCTGTTACTAACGTGGAATATATTAAATTTATGAATGATGATGGATATCATAATTATAAATATTGGCTTGCTGATGGATGGGATCAAGTACAGGAGTATGGCTGGGAGGCTCCTCTGTATTGGGAACATAATGAAAGTCGTAGTATCAACAAAGAAAATAAGTGGGTTAAGAAGGATTTTCGTGGCGTACATGAGATTGAGGTAAATGAACCAGTAGTGAATGTGAGTTACTATGAGGCAGATGCCTATGCCACATGGGCTGGTAAGAGGCTTCCAACGGAAGCCGAATGGGAGAAAGCAGCATGTTGGAATGAGGATCTGCAGAAGAAGACAGTGTATCCTTGGGGTGACAATAGCCCTGATCCAGGTGTTCATGCAAACCTCTTGGAATCTTATGTTTGGGCTCCCTCAAATGTAGGCTCATATCCTGAAGGCATCAGCTTCCATGGCTGCCATCAGATGATAGGTGATGTATGGGAATGGACATCTTCAGAGTACACACTTTATCCAGGATTTCGATCAAAATTCAGTGAGTATACCGATAAATGGTCCATAAATCAGAAAGTACTTCGAGGTGGATCATTCGCCACTTCAGCCAGTCAAATTAGGAATAGCTATAGAAATTATTTCAAACCACATGAAAGATTACCATTCTCAGGATTTAGATGCGCCAAATATATCTAAACAAAATCTGCCTTAATATTTCCATAACGGAAAATACATTTGAAGTATCAACGCACAATCGAATCGAATCTTTTCTGTGATCTTATTAACTGGGAAAAGCATTAATATTGTCTCTGATTAGGATGCCAAGTATTGGGAAAAGAGGAACTTGCCACTTTATTTGCATCTGACCACGACAGATATTACAAAGTTAATATATTTGAGGAGAAGGGATTCAAACGCCAGAAATGCAGTAAGTGTGCTAAATTTTTCTGGTCACAAACGGAGCGTGAATTCTGCCCGGATCATGAATACTACAGTTTCATAGGTAAACCCCCTACAAATAAGAGACTCGATTATGTCGATACTTGGAAAGAAATTGAATTATTTTTCAAGTCTAATAACCATTCGATAATTAGGAGGTATCCTGTAGTATGCAGATGGCGCGATGATTTGTATTTCACAATTGCATCTATCGTCGACTTTCAAAGAATCATGGAGAATAAGGTTGTTTTTGAACTACCATCTAATCCACTCCTAGTTCCTCAAATGAGCTTACGTTTCAATGACATTGAAAACGTAGGTCTCACCGGTAGGCACTATACTAGCTTTTGTATGATCGGACAGACATGTAATGCGGATGCCGATGGCGGATATTGGAAGGATCGATGTATCGAGTTAGATTACGAAATGTTAACTAATAGACTCGGTATTCAATCTCATGAGATCGTATTTGTAGAAGATGTATGGCTAGGTGCTGGTGCATTTGGGTATTCACTGGAATACTATGTAAATGGTCTTGAACTTGGCAATGCTGTTTTCACAGAATTCGAAGGTAATGAGAATAGCTATCATGTGATGGATAACAAGATAATTGATATGGGAGCAGGACTTGAGCGTCTATCGTGGATAACGATGGGAACACCTACGAGCTACGATTGTGCATTTGGGCCGATCGTACAAAGATTGGTCGATAGATTAGGAATTAGTAAAGATTCAGAAATAATGTCAAGGTATTTTACAGCTATTTCAGGTAGACTCAGTGAGCAAATTAATGATATTAACACGTTGAAGCCATTAATCGCAAAATCTTTGGGTATCTCGAGAGATGAACTTTCTAAAATCATTTCTCCATTTGAGGCAATTTACACCATTGCTGATCATACACGTACGTTACTGTTTGCAATAGCAGATGGAGCTCTACCATCAAATGTTGGTGGCGGATATAATTTACGAGTGATTCTACGACGAGCTATTTCAATATTAGAGAAAATGGGATGGGATATTAAGCTTGAAGATGTTACAGATTTACATATTGATTATTTAAAACAGATGTATCCTGAGCTTGAGGAACATACAGATGACGTAAGAACAATTTTGCGTTTAGAATCTGATAGATATGTGGGATCTAACGAGAGGATGCATGCTATTGCTACATCTATCAAGAATGCAAATAGGCAGCTATCAGTAGATGATCTGATTAGGATGTATGAGTCAGATGGAATCACTCCAGATTTTCTAGAAAGAGTTGGGGCTATTGACAAAATTCCATCCACATTTTACACTCGGCTTGCAGATCTTCACACCGAACAGAACATAGCCCAGACACATAAGCAAACGTACAGTTTAGCAGGAATTGCTCCTACTAAGGCTCTTTATTATGAAGATATGTCAATGCGTGAGTTTCGCGCAAAAATTATTAAAATAACCGATGGTAGGAACATTATACTGGATCAAACCGCGTTTTATCCTCGCGGTGGAGGGCAGGAACCTGATACAGGTGTACTGGGCGGAATGCAGGTGATTGAAGTAGTAAAACAAGCTGACATCATCATTCACAAATTACAAAATAGATCCAATTTTGTCGAGGGACAAAGTATTGATGGAATAGTTAATAATAGAAGACGAGAATCGATTACTAAACATCATACAGCAACTCATATTCTGAATTCCTCAGCCAGAAATACTCTTGGATCATGGGTTTGGCAAAATTCTGCATTTAAAGAGGAAGGCTATGGTAGACTAGATATTACGCACCATTCTGCTTTGAACAAAGAAGAAATATGGAAAATAGAACAAAAGGCGAATGATGTAGTTCGACAAAACTTGCCCGTTGTCATTAATACATATAGTCGAGGTAACGCAGAACAGTACTACACGTTTAGAATCTATCAAGGTGGAGTTGTGCCTTCTAATTCTGTTAGGATAGTAAATATCAACAATTGGGATATTGAGGCTTGTGGGGGAACACACGTAAGGAAGACAGGAGATATAGGTATCATTAAGATTATGAAATCTGAAAGGATACAAGATGGAATTATTAGATTGGAATTTGTTGCTGGGGAGGCTGCCCTAAAATATCTACAGAGACAAGAGAGTCAGCTCACTTCTATCTCTCAATCTCTGGGTTCCAGTAAGGAGAAGGTCGTCGAGTCACTTCAAAAAATGATATATGAAACAGAAACTACCAAGAAAAAGATCAAGACTGTACTCCGAAAGATTTCTCCGCATGTAGCATCATCTATTTCAAATACAGCAAGGCTTCTTCCTAAAGGAAATATTAAAGTTTATAGCATATATGATGAAGAACTCGATGAAGATTATCATATCGCGATTGGGGAAAAGTCAATTGAGTTAGATCCCTACTTGATCTATGTAGCTTTAATTTCAAGAGATCAAGGATTACGAGTAATAGTCTTTGCAGGAGAGCATGCGAGGAAGAAGATTCACGCAGGTATTATTGCTAAACAGCTTTCGATAGAACTTGGTGGCTCCGGAAGAGGTAATGAAAGATTTGGTCAGGGGGGCGGCAGATTTAAGGACAAAATAGGTGATTCCCTTAAATCAGTCGAAGAATTAGTGGTAAAGGAATTTAGTCGCACGGAAAGCGAGGGTAATCGGGATGAATAATCGCAGCGCTAACCCTATAGATTGGAATATTCTCGAAAAGAAGTGGTCTGATAAGTGGAATATTGAAAAAATATTCCAGGCCAACATTGATCCAACAAGAAAAAAATACTTCGTTACTGTTGCTTATCCATATCCAAATTCTCCACAACACATAGGACACGGAAGAACATATACTCTTGCAGATGCTCACGCGCGGTACATGAGAATGAAGGGGTACAACGTTTTATTTCCTATGGGATTCCATTATACTGGGACACCGATACTTGCAATGTCTCGTAGAGTTGCTTCGCAAGACAAAGAGTTGATAGATACTTTTCGCAAGGTCTACAATATTTCAGATGATGTGATACAAAGTTTCGTTAACCCAGTCAATATCGCAAGATATTTTCATGCTGAAATTAAACAAGGAATGGAGGAAATGGGCTACTCTATTGATTGGAGATGTGAGTTTACTACAGTAGATGAGCTTTATTCAAAGTTTATATCTTGGCAATTTAGATTGTTGAAGAGCAAGGGACTAATTGTGCAAGGATCACATCCAGTTGGATGGTGTCCTAACGATCAGAATCCAGTTAGTCAACATGATACAATAGGTGACGTAGAGCCAGACTTTAATGAGTATATATTAATAAAATTTCGACTGGAATTTGACGGCAATTATTATTTCATTCCGGCTGCAACTTTAAGACCTGAGACCATATACGGTGTCACAAACCTTTGGCTCAATCCAGAAATTAAATACTTGCTGATATCGCTTGACGATATCGGTGAAAAATGGATCGTAAGTACAGAGGCTGCAAGAAAACTTGAATTTCTAAATCGTAAGATCTTGATACATACTACATTAAGTGGCAAGGAATTAGTTGGTAAATCTGCCGAGAACCCAATTACAAATAAGCTACTGCCAATTTATCCTGCGTCATTCGTTAAATCTGACAACGGAACAGGGATTGTAATGTCAGTTCCTGGCCATGCTCCATATGATTATCAAGCGTTGGCTGATTTGAAAACTAATAATTCAAATCTGGATAATTTTAAGCTTGGTAAGATAGTAGATCCGATATCTATTATTAGCTCAGGTGATTCACAAGATATTGGACTATTACCAGCACTAGAAGTTATAAGGAAATATCAAATAGTGAACCAATCAGACAAAAAACTAGAAGACGCGACCAACGAATTGTATTTGCAAGAGTTTTACAAAGGGAAAATGAGGTCGAATACTGGCAAGTACGTAGGAATGTCAGTAGCAGAAGCGAAGGATATGATAAGGAACGAGTTAGTTACGAATGGAATTGCCGATACAATGATTGAGTTGACAAATAGGCCCGTTAAATGTAGATGTGGCGCTGAATGCGTCGTTAAGATTTTGGATGATCAATGGTTTATAAATTACGGAGATCAAAAATGGAAAACCCTAGCACATGAATGCGTCAACAAGATGGATATCCTTCCAGAGGAGATAAGGCAAGAATTCAACCATGTGATTGACTGGTTGAGGGAAAGGGCCTGCGCTAGAAAGTCAGGTCTCGGAACCAGATTGCCATGGGATACCAATTGGATTATTGAAAGCCTTTCTGATTCAGTAATCTACATGGCATATTACATAATTGCAAAATATAATTCAAACCTTAGTACTATGCAAAAGCTTGATCCCAATCAGGTCAACGATTCTTTTTTTGATTATATCTTACTTGGGAAAGGAAAGAGCGAGATTGTAGCTAGGGATTGCAACATGTCTACAAATTTAGTGGAAGCTCTAAGAGATGAATTGTGCTACTTCTATCCAGTAGATACGAGACATTCGGGAAGAGATCTAGTTGCTAATCATCTTTCATTTTTTGTCTTTAATCATGTTGCAATTTTTGAACGTGTAAATTGGCCTGTGCAGATCGTAGTCAATGGGTCAGTGTTAATGCAGGGAAAGAAAATGTCAAAATCGCTGGGTAATATTGTGCCATTACGCGCAGCCATTAAGGAGCATGGTGCCGACGCCATACGTATTGCAATGCTTATCTCAGCAGAACTCCTGCAGGATGCTGATTTTAGTTTCGACGCACTTGAAGGAATCAAGTCCAAGTTGATTGATGTGTACCGTATGACGATTGAATCCTCGACTTCCAACAAAGTAGTGCGGGTGAAGAATGGAAAATCAAACGAGTTAGAGGACAGATGGCTAGATAGTAGATTACAAAAGGCCATTTCAGAGATAAGTGTTTGTTTGGATAAGTTAAGGGTGAGGGAAGCCCTACACATTCTACTTTATTCATTAGATCAAGACTTACAATGGCATAAAAAAAGGGCCTATGCCAAACAAAGACAGAATATTTCGACCTCACCCTGTGTACTCCGTTTCTTAGATGCTCGGATTAGAATGCTTTCCCCATTTGCTCCATTCATTTCGGAAGAAATCTGGGAAAAAATTGGTAATTCGACTTCAATTATTTTTGGAGGATGGCCAGTAGTAGACGATAGTAAGTTAGATCAGGTTGCAGAAGAGGCTGAACATCTAATCATAAATCTTATTTCTGATATTCAAACCATTATCAAGGTTACGAAAATAAAGCCGTCGAACATTATTATTTATGTAGCTGCGCAATGGAAAACGTCGATCTATCAAAGAATTATAGAAAATATAGTTCTTGAACAAAAGACCAACTTCGGAGATATCATGAGACAGTTGGTCAACGATCCTTCTACCATGAAAGCTAAGACCGATCCCAACTTGATAAAGAAGATTATAGATGGCATTTTATCTGACACTATGGAGGTCAGGAATAGGCGAATTAGTCTGAAGAGTTTTGATGAAATCCCTACAATTAAGGATGCTGCAACTTTGATACGTTCTGAAATCGGGAACGCACAAACGGAAATCCAAGTATATTCAGAAGATGATATTGATTTACAAAAACATGATCCCAAATCAAAAGCCAAATTTGCCAGGCCTTTCAAACCAGCTATTTATATGCAAGAATAAGGTATTGTGAGCTTCAAATTAATTCCTTTTCCTTCTAGATGCTATTATCGATGAGATCATATATGTAGAAAATCCTATGATAACAAGGATCAAACCATAGAGGGAAATTGCTCCTCTATTTACGTATGTTCCTACACCAACTAAAATTGCTCCTATTAATAGCAGTGTCAAGCCCATACGGGCAGATCCCGGCATCCGTTTTACTTTCTTATTAGTGTTAGACGATGACAATTCCTATCGACACAGTATATGTAGGCAGGTTATAAGTACAAACCGATCTGTTGCAAGCTCTTTTCAGATAAATAAGATTTCACAATTATCATAAAGTATATTATATTATTTTCTTGAGGCCATGGCATATTCCTGTCTTCCTGCATGTTATCTACGTGATTATCACTTCTAATTTGGTCTCCACTAAGTTTGTAATGTTTTTATTTGGAGTTTATCTAAATACGACTTGCATGAAGATTGCCGTTGTTGGCATAGGTGTTGCCGGTGCATACCTTATGAATAGACTGAGCAATGTGTCTGGGAATTATGTTGTAGGTTTCGAGAGGATGCCGGAAAGTAAACATGATGCAGTATGTGCCTGGGCAACGTGCCAAACCGTAATGTCTAATATGACCAAGAAATGCGGATTGAATTTTGAGACATATGTGATGCATGAGGGGAAACATATGCATGTAGATTTCGATAAAGAACGAGATTATGGCAACGATAAATCAATTGACATTCGACTGAAAGGAATGGTAATTTATGATAAATTGAAGTTAATTCAAGATATGATAAGGGGTACGAGAATCGAATTCGGTAAAGTACCTAAGAAAGAGAATTTGGAGTCTGACTTCGATCTAATTATTGATGCTACCGGGTTTCATCGGAACTATCTACCGAAGCTAAAAGGAGAAATGTGGATCCCATGTATTCAGTATAAAGTAAAATATGAATCAGGCAAGATACCATACGATGATTTTTATTTGAAAGCATTCCCTTCTATGAACGGCTATTTTTGGTTCTTTCCTTTAGGTAATGGATACGCCCATATAGGCGCAGGAGATTTTGAACGGAGACAGAGCAACATGTTTGTTGAATTTTTTTTAAACAAGTACAAATGCGAGGTTCTAAAAAAGGTTGGAAGGCCGGTAAGAATTAGCCCTCCTGCGTATTGTGAACCTTTTACGGATGGTAAAAAATCTATTGGTGTGGGTGAATCTATAGGTACTGTCTATGCACTCTTAGGCGAGGGAATTATTCCTGCTACTTGGTGTGCAGAGTTACTTGTCAGACACATTAATGATTTGCAAGGCTACAGAAATGCTGTTATGAAAAAATTTCGTATTTATACATCGGTCTATAGATTTATACAACTGAAAATCCTGGGAAAATTTAGCATATTAAAGCACTGGCCTGAACTTATTAAGATATATAAACACATGAAAGACGAGGAAGATCGATACGGTATGGAAATTAAGCTGATGAACATGTTCAAAGTAGCAAAAACCTGATGAGGATATCTAAGCAAATCGATTAGCCCTAATTATATCCTATTCATAAAACCGGTTGGAATCGAACGCGAGTGCAACTCCGGTGTTAGAGATAAATGATGATTGATACAAAAAATTGTATCGAGTAATCCGGACACTCCTTGCTTCAATAATGGACAAAATCAATAATATTACCGTTTTTGGATAAAATCATGTAGCAACGTACTACAATATGAAATAGTATCCAAAAATTCGCAAAGATGGCATAAATTAAGAAAATTTCTGATGACTACTAGTTTAGAAATTTTCTAATATATTTACTAAAAGTATAAAATTAAGTATGGTGTAATAATATTGCAAAATGACTTGTAAAGGTATATGTATACGTCACAAGGCACAAAAACCAGTTGGCTCTGGCCGGTACGCTTTAGGACAGAGGCGATGCCAAATTTGTGAAATATTCATCAACTGGGTCGGATTGTGGTGTCCTTGTTGTGGCTATAGACTGAGAACAAAGCCACGAAATTTGAAGTATAAGGATAAGCTTAGAACGAGGAAGCAATTAGAAGAGACCAATAAATCACTATTATCCCTGCGGCCAGTAGATAATATCACTCCAATCCCATTGGAAAACACTATTACTACGGTATGGGGTACAACTAACAAGGAAACCAAGAATAAAAAATAATGAAGTGATTGATTTGTAATTATGATAAATCATAATTACGAGATGTCTTCATTGTAAGATAGAATTGCCCCTGATCTTACCAAGTTCGTTCGAAGTATCGAATATGTAGGACTATGAAGTAAATTTCTTTACGATGTTAAAATAGGAATCCCTCAGAGCAGGCTCTTTCTTTACTTCTCTAATCAAATTTATTAATTCCTCTATTGATGTTGAAGCGTCCTTTCCACTTGCTTTAAAAATTTCTTCAGAAAATGCTGTTCCAACTAGATCGTTACCACCATAAGATAACGCAACTTGGGCTAATTTTTTTCCTAAGGCAACCCAATATATCGAGATGTTATTCAGTACATTAGAGAGGAGCAATCTTGACACCGCAATAATTCTCAAATCATATGTTGATGGACTCTCCATAGTTATCGTTCCATCTTGTTCCAATTCAGTATTGTCAAGGCTAAACTTCAACGGAATAAAGGTATTAAAGCCATTTGTTTCCTTTTGAAGTTCCCTTATTTTCAAGACGTGATCGACTATATCTTCTAATTTCTCGATATGGCCAAAGAGCATAGTCGAGTTGCTCGTCAACCCTAATTCATGTGCCTTCCGAGCTGTATCGAGCCATTCTTCGCCTGAACATTTTCCTCTAACGATCTTGTCCCTTGATTCAGAACCGAAAATCTCAGCTCCACCGCCGGGCAAAGTATCTAATCCTGCGTCTTTTAGCCTCAGCAGTACTTCCTTTATCGAGTTTTTTGTCAATCTTGCAATGAAGAAGATTTCTGCGGGAGTTAGCGCCTTGATTGTTACATCTGGATAATTCGTCTTTATTGCCTTCATCATCGCTTCGTAATACTCTAGTCCTAACTTAGGATGAAAACCGCCAACAATATGAAGTTCTTTGGCTCCCATCTGCTTGACTGCTATTCCAGCTCTCGTCACAATCTGATCGATAGTTAGAGTGTAAGCATCATTTTCTTCGCCTTTTCGATAGAACGCACATAGTGGACAGCTTGCAGCACAAACATTCGTATAATTCAAGTAATACGAAGAGGTAAACGTAACCGTGTTTCCGCAAGTCTTGTTGCGAACCATATCAGCTGCGGCACCAAGAGAGAACAAGTTCTCTTCTCTTATTAACTCCAAGCCATCCTGGAAAGATAGCTCTTCTCCAGCTAGGGCTCTTTCCAACGCATTAGTTGCGCCTTGAATATTACTGAGCAAACTATGATCTATTATTCTAAATATAACATATATGTTACTCGCATGCTTGCTGACTGGTTTGTAAGGATTAAATAGTATAACCAGTTCAGCAATGTACTAGTATTGAGAAATATCGGCCTAGCGCAAGATTTAATCATCAAGTCTGACATCGGTGATATAGTAGAAAACATACTTCATGGCCAGCGAATTGGATTAAAAGAATGTATTAGATTAATTAAATCTACTGATGTAGTCGGGTTGGGAGCAGTAGCGAATATGTTGAGACAAAGATTATACGGAAACGCGGCCTCCTTCATTAATAATATTATACTAAATTATACAAATGTATGCGTAACTTATTGTAAATTTTGTGCATTTTATAGACCTCCTGGACACAAAGATACCTATACTTTGTCTAAAGAAGATATACTGAAACGAGTTTTGACATCCGCACGAACGCTAGGTACTACTCAGGTGCTAATTCAAGGCGGACATAATCCGAGTTTAAAATTAGAATACTATGAAAGTGTCTTTGATGCAATAAAGAAATCTTCAAAAATAGCTATCCACGGGTTATCACCATCCGAGATAGATATGATCGCCAAGATCGAAAGGAGTAGTACAAAGGAAGTTCTCGCTAGACTCAAGGCATCTGGATTAGATTCGTTACCGGGAGCAGGAGCAGAAATTCTTGATGATGATGTTAAAGCAGACATTAGTCCTCTTAAAATCAAGAGCAATGAATGGCTCAGAATTATGAACGAAGCACACATGCTTGGATTGAAATCTTCAGCAACAATGATGTACGGGACAGTAGAAAACGAAGAACAACAGGCTAGACATATTATGAAGATTGCAGAATTACAAGAAAAAACTAACGGGTTTATGGCTTTTATACCTTGGAGTTTCGAACCCAACGCAACCGAGATGCAATCCGAAGGTCATATTCGATATTCCTCAGGCGGGCTTAATTTATTAAAGATGATTGCGGTTTCAAGAATAGCATATTTCGGTTTAATTGATCATTTGCAGTCATCTTGGTTGACAAACGGATTAGGCATGGCTCAACTTGCATTATATTACGGCGCTGATGATTTTGGAGGTACACTCATTGGAGAAGAAGTAGTAAGTGCAACCGGGGCAAGATCAACAGAACTAACATCCAACAAAATCATAAATGCTATAAAGCAAATTGGTTACGAACCTCTGGAAAGGGATAATTTTTATAATATCTTAAAGCATTATTAGGTAATTTTTTAACATTATCTGATTCAGTCAGTACTTTTAATTGAAAAAATAATATTTCAAGCTACACCGTAAGGCACGAAGTGCGGAACGGTAAAGGATAGAAAAGAATTATGTTATTCAAGGTTGGTTCCTACTTCTATTGATTTCAGCATCGATAGCAATCCTCAGCTCCTCGTCATTCTTGTTCGTATAGTCTATACCCAGTGTTTCAGCTATTGATTCAAGTTTTTCTCTTCCCACATCTTCCACACTCTTAGTTCTAGCTCTCTGTAGCTCATTCTTTGCTTCAATCTTTGCCTTTTGATACTCAGACGATGCTTTGCCAAAAGATCTGGCAAGTTCAGGAATTTTCTTTACGCCGAAAATAAGTACTACGACAATAACAATAATAATGACCCATTCGAAGCCTCCGACTCCAACCTGAATTATTAAGTCCGATAACCCAGACATTCTTAATTAGTATAGATCTCATCAAGATTTAAGTGTTGATTTCGTATAATTTCCTTTCAATAGTATCAAAAGTATTAAAAGATGCATGATTTATGCAAACTCCCCTATTGTAACTTGCCTGATCATCTCTTAGCTTCATGTAAGTACTTGTGTGATTCCAGAAGAATTTCATGCGATTGTTAGATGATTCTATTCTCATTATGCTTTTATGCAGGCATGCTTCCGGATTTCTTATTGAACAAAGGGAGGATTATAGTGATTGAAGGAACAGATAAAGTTGGTAAAACAACACAATCCAAAATGCTCATGAAATACCTGGAAAAATCCGGCAAGAATTGTTCGATACTAAATTTTCCTGATTATAGCACGCCGATTGGCTTAGAGATTCGTGCCTTCTTAGATCACAAACGCGATTATCCTAACGAATTAAAACATATGCTACTTTCTGCCAACCGGTGGGAAAAGAAGAAAGAAATAGAGATCGCCAGAGATAATGGTACGATTTTGATTATGAACAGATACTACCAGTCTAACCTAGTTTATGGAATATCTAACGGTCTAGACCTTAGATGGCTACTAAACTTGGATCAAGGCATCCCAAGGGAAGATTTAGTCATAATCCTCAAAGCAAAACCATTCATAATACAAGAAAGGCCGGTTAGCAACCACGATTTATTTGAGAAGGATCAAGAGTTACTATTTCGCGTGCATGAGAATTACCACGAGCTTGCAAAATTATTCAAATGGAATGAAATTAATGGAGAGAGGAGTATAGAGCATGTCCATAAAGATGTGTTAAAACTCGTAAACGAAGTATTACCAAATAAATTGTCATGATCATGAAATTTGTTGGAGAAATAACCGACCCAATACACAAGCATATTCGATTCACAGAGGCTGAACATGATATCCTGGATAGCCAAATGTTCCAGAGATTGAGGCGGATTAGACAACTTGCTGGTGCGCATCTGATTTATCCAAGTGCACAACACTCTCGCTTCGAGCACTCTCTTGGAACAATGCATATTGCAGGATATGCAGGAGAAACTCTCTTATCAAAAGGTTATTTGGAAAATGAAGAGGAAATACAAGAACTCAGACTGGCCGCCTTACTCCACGATATAGGTCACGGGCCATTTTCCCATTTATTTGAAGAAGTCTTGAATGAAAAAAGTAGGAAAAATCACGAAGATATTGGAAAGGAAATCATCTTGAAGAGTGAAATCAGCGACATCATCTCAAGATATGGCTATGATTCGTCAACGGTTTCAAACCTATCATGCGGCCAGTCAAAAATAAAGTTTCTCAACGAAATCATTGCAGGAAGCTTATCTGCTGATATAATGGACTATTTGCCTAGAGACGGTATGTTCACCGGGGCCGAGTATGGGAATATTGACTATCATAGACTCGTTACCTCATTTCAGGTAGTAACTAACGACCAGTTGGCATTAGACAGGTCCGCTTTGTATTCCTTTGAGTCAATGTTAATATCCAGATACGAAATGTTCAAGGCAGTTTATTTTCATAAGACGGTAAGATCTGCAGAAGTCATGCTTTTACATTCTATGCTACTGGCTGATGAGCAGCTAAATATAACAGATATTTCTTTGGAGAATTTTTCAGAATTGACGGACGAGAACGTGCTTGAGAGAATTATTTCACTTAAAGATCAGAATGAAATTGCCTCAAAGCTTGCATCCGACTATAGATCCAGAAGACTCTTAAAATGTGTATATGAGAAGTTTCTTCATAGACATGATCCAACGTTCAAAAAAATTAATAGAGACACGTTGAACGACCTAGGATTAAGAATAGCTGAGACGGCCGGTGTTAGTGGATCTTCAGTCTTTGTGGATTCATCAAGAGCATCATCAATGCCGCTGACCCCAAACAAAAAGGAGATTAGCTCAGTGGTACTCTCTGATAGAAGGCGGGCGTACGAAATTCCAGTTTCTGAAATACCAATTATTGACTCCATAACAGGTTTTCTAAATATGTTAAGGGTGTACACAACGGCGGAAAGTAGAAATCCAGTTGAGAAGTGTATTAGGAGCGTAATTGAAAGGTAAAGATCGGAATATGGATGACCATTTTCGAAATTCCAAAATCAAGGATCGGATAGTTATTAAACTGAGTGGTAGCATTTTTGGTCAAGATACTAGCGAAAGCGTGATTAGAGAATACGCTGACATGCTATCCTCTATTAATAGTGAAATTCAACCAGTCGTCATCTCCGGAGGTGGAAAGATCGCTAGACATTATATTGGTCTTGCAAGGGCCTTGGGTTCAGACGAGGCAAATCTAGATATTATGGGGATTGATGTTTCGAGACTGAATGCAAGGCTGTTGTTAACTGCGCTGCAAGACAAGGCCTACCCAAAGATACCAAAAGATCTAGAAGAAGTTGTCTTGGCCGCGGAAAGTGGGAAAATAGTAATAACAGGCGGCCTGCATCCAGGACAGAGTACTAACGCCACATCAGCATTGATTGCTGAAATTGTAAGGGCGTCAAAATTTCTAAATGCTACCGACGTAGATGGGATCTATGACTCAGATCCCAATATAACTAGCAATGCAAAACTCCTTAAGAGAATTACAGTTCAGCAATGCATGCGGCTTCTCGAGAACGATAGTTCTATGGCCGGCACATATGATCTTATGGACATCGTTGCACTCAAAGTAATAGAACGCTCTAAAATTCCGACCAGAATCTTAAAAGCAGATACTGCTAATATCCGAAATGCTATCGAACATGATAATGAAGTCGGTACTGAAATCACAGTTATCAGGTGACAGTCTTGATATCACCATTAAATTCGGAAATTCCATCATTTATTATTTTTTTATATATTTCTTCTCCTTTGCTCGTAGGTAAAGGCTTCGACTGAGCTTTTGCATAGCCATCTCCGTCACATATAAATAGCATTGTCTCTTCTCCCCTAACCATTTTCCCAACAAACATTTCTTCGCCAACTGGTTCGAAATCATTGTTAGTATGTTTGATTGTATAAGTTAACATAGCGAACCCAGTATAATCAAACAATTTCATTTGAGCTTTTTTTGACCTTTCTGAACCAAGAAAAGCAGCTTTATGGTATTGCATATGATATAATGGTTTACAAATTACTAATAATATAACATTTTTTATGCCATACAAGGACTTATTCATGGATAATTACGAATACTAAATGAGTATAAAAAATCAATTCGATATTCTAATTCAAAGTGGATATTTTTTCATAGGAGACGATTGGTAGTGTCTGTTTGTGATAGAACAGATCATCTATTTATTGTTTGAAATATAAATAAACATCACAAATGATACATATTGACGTATAGCATTAATCGTGGCTTTTTTTTGAGAATGATATCCAATCTCATGCTGTATTAGAATTCTTCCAGTCGTCATTATAAGTAACCTATATCAGGCCAATGCTAATAACCTTAAACAGAAATATGCATAGAGGTAGATAATAATGATGTATACTATATTTGTGGTATCAACAAAAGACTCGGAATTAGCACGATCTCGCTCGAAGATAGATAATATAAGAAGGCTTTTAAATAGATGACCATCACTATTCGTAGAAATAAGGAATTTACTGATCTCCTTGACGCAAACCTGAAATTAAGGTATGAAGGAAGAAGACGAATTGACGAGAAAGTGCACGTTTCAGATATTATACCAACTACGTGTATTAGAAAACAGTTTTATTCACGAAGATATCCAGAAATGGATCCCATTTCTAGTGATTCCGTCCATCATTTTGTAAGGGGAGAAGCCAGTGAATTTGTGATTACCAATCTTGCGAATATTGGCATTGCGCAACCTGAAATAGAGATTGATGGAATAATTGCACATCCAGACGTTATGCTTAGCGACGAAGTAATTGTCGAATTGAAAGATACACTTAGCGGAAAGCGTTTGGATATAACCGACGAGCGGTTTAGATCCTATTTGAGACAACTACTATATTATCTAGTAATCACAGGTATCGAGAAAGGCATACTTTCAATAAGATATAATAGCAAAGAATTCAGATGGATAAGAAGTGATTCTGAAGGTGATTATTACTTCAAACCACGCAACGGCAAGGAACCGGGAATAGAAAGCTGGTCTGTATATATCCCCAAAGGAGATATTTCAAGAGAAATTCTTAAGAACGAAATGGTAAGACGCAAAAACCTTTTTCTGAAAGCATTGCGACAAAATGATGCTTCCATCCTGCCAAAACTTGCTGAATCCAAGAGGAGTAGCAAATGCCCATGGTGTAAATTCTACAACAAATGTATGGATAAGTATAACGAAGAAACTGACGAAGCTAAGGAGATGGCTAATGAGATTGATTTATTAGACATAAGTGGTGTGCTCGATTTTAGACCTATAGAACCAAGCACCTATAGTTGATGTCCCGTATACTTCACACGTCTATGTAATAGGGATTTATCTGTTTTACATATAAGAGAATCAGCATTATTTGACCTGTCCAGATCAACGATTAGCTTTATGGTTTAACCAGTCTATCCAATCGATGTTATCTACCTCTTCACTCTTGCAATTTCTCCGGTAAGATTCACTCCATGGGTATGTGCATTCGAATTCATACCTAGAGCAGATTATGGTTTTACAATTTACAATTTACCGAAACCTCAACTCTAAGCACTATCGCTGGCAAACCACATCTCCATAGAATGGATTCACAACATCGAACAGTTCATCGGTCTTCAATCCCACATCAATAATGACATTGTGTCCGCATACTCCGATCATAGATATTGGTGCAAAGAGTGCAGGATTACAGAGTCTTATTTTTTCCTTGAGATTATGAGTTTCTCCGGTTACGTTATACTGTAATAAATTTGCATTACCCCCGTATATTGGACCTCCAGTTACAACCGAACCAGATAGAAAAGGGTCGCTAAAATCGTTAATTGTCCAATTGCCGGTAACATTGCCTTGGTTTTTTGACGATGATATTATAAATGAGATATCAGCTTGCACAGTCGAACCATCGACACAGACAATTGTACCTCTGCCACCCCCATGAATTAATAGTGGGTAATTATTTTGAGCGTTGGCCAAATGATGTTCAGGCATATTCCACAGAATTAGCGATATACCAAGAAAGGTAGCAAGTAGTATCGCCTCAGACTGTTGTTTCCCCTTGTATCCTCGTTCCATATTATTAGGAAGATGAGTGATATCTTATAAGGTTATTATATAGGATGTTATCGAGGGATTTCCAAACAAACTGGAAATGGATAGGTTGAATAAAATTTGAACAAGATATATAGTATAATGCTTTTTACATAGATTCAGTATCTCCGGTACTCTCTTTATGCCATATGTAACAAGCGGTACATAATATTTTCCCGCAATCACATCTGAGATCAACCAAAATATAATCTTGTTCGCATTCATCGCATACTTCAATTTCCCTTTCTACTCCGTAGATTATTAGAGTCTTAAGCAAGTCCTTTGGAATATTACTAACATTTTTTTTATTAGGTATAATCTTTATATTTTACCACTATTTTGTGCGATAACCTTTACAAAAATTCAGTTACAGAGACAGTCTTATTATCTCGCAACGAGGCAAACCGATCCTTAGACCACTCTAAAATACTTAGAACCTATCCCAATATTATCCTTCTGTAAATAAGAATACAACAACCTAAACATACTAACGCAAAATAATTTTCTAACTTCTTTTCATATCTGACCAAAAGTTTTCTGAACCTGTTATGCCATATGCTATCTTCATTGACATCCAGTTCTTAAGACATATAGAATGCCATCGAGTACCTTCCTAAATGATACTGCTGGACGTCCTATGGTATTATTTGGTTTTTCTGATGGAAGTATAAGACTTTATCTCATCCCATAATTCATCAGATACTCTCTTGACAGTTGGAAGATACTTGACTCTATCGTAGGCCACACTTATGAGCAGGACAGCCTAAAGCTATATGTCTATCTATTTTTGGGATGGGTTCTTAGTTTCAAATGGACAGCTGAGGATATTGTGACCGATTTCCTCTATCCTATATACTAAAAACCAGTTTTGAAATATGACGAGTATTTCTTGTCTCTGTCTCCAAAGATTTACCTAAAATTGCTCGAGACTAATATCCGTATGACGGTAGTACATCGTGAGGAATAGTCAAATACAAATATTCGCCATCGTACCGTTCGATTATTGATTTTGGAACTAGATATTCTTGCAAGTTCGAAGTAGCAAAATCTATCAACACTATATTATCATTATACTCAGCTACGACGTTGCCACACAACATGCCTTCCTTGGTCTTTGCGAGAGCTTTTGAATCATATATCTTGGACCAACTATCCACTAAAATAGCGTTGTCTGGATCATCAATATGTGCGCTACCACAGTCGCTTCTAATCTGGGTCGTTGTTTCCTCAAACGAAGATCGGTGTTCAATATCTTTATTATTCTTATCCATTTACGTTTTGTACTGTAGACTCCTGATTGCGACTATATATGCATAATGAAAAAATGTTCGAGTTCGTGGTCAATATTTTTTATGCTAATATGATCGTATGATCTAGAATGCATCATAAAACTAATATATACAAAGTCATTCTGTCGCACCTCACGATGCCTGTTGATGTAAGCGTTCATCTATATACATGAAAAGTTCATGTAGTTAGAAAATCCTGGTTTGATCAAGATAGAGTCAATCGTGTAGCTTTCTCCAGAAGAACTAAGGATTTCGGGTATCGAGGTCCATGATGAGAACGTTATAGTCAACGAGGCTCGAGACGGTTGGGCAAAGTACATGTCAGCATCAAGATGAAGTCACAGGTACTAGCGGTTCAGAATATTCATGATAAGTCATAATACGATCCAATAAAGAATCACCTTAACTGAATCTTGGAAGTATTAGCAGGTTTCTGGATTTCTCTATTGCATGCTGCTAATTTAGCAGCATAATTCAATGAGTGAATAAAGAAAAGAATGTAAATGCCAGTATCTAATAGTTTTCAAATTCTTCAAGATCAATTATAACTACATTTCATAATTTCCTTCGCAGAATAAAGAAATCCTTATGGAGGAGATGAATTAATTCAATTTAATATCGTCGGTATTCGATGATAAATATCAGTAAGGTAATGTAAAAGCAAGCATGACAACTTCCCGTGATAAACCTTTTTTTACTATCAATTTGAGATCTGGGTATATTTGATGGAGCAGACCAAACGCATATTGATTCTAGGAGCGGGTTTTGGAGGTTTGACCGCAGCTAATATCTTGCGTAAAAACCTATCCAATGTGCATAAGATCATAGTTATTGATAAAAACAAGTCTTTTATGATGGGTCTTGTGAATTTGTGGATTTTGTACGGTACTAGAAAATTACAAGACTCGTTTATTCCTTTAGCGAACCTAGCAAATAAAGGAATTGAATTCATAAATGATGAAATTATTGAAATTGATTTTACTAAAAATAGCATCTCAACTAAATTTAGGGGCAAATTTGATTACGATTATTTGATAATATCTCTCGGATCAGAACTTGCCCCAGAAAAAATAGACGGATTCATAGAAAATGGAGGGTTTAATCTGTATGATGCTCGGCAAATGCCAGAGCTGCGGCAGAAAATACTTTCATTAAATAAGGGGAACATAGCAATATGTATTGCTGATATTCCTTACAAATGCCCTCCTGCTCCTTATGAAGCTTCGATGCTAGTCAATGATCTAATAGTTAAAAATGGGACAAGAGATCATATTAATATAGATTTCTATGCACCATCGGCACTTGCATTACCTGTGGCAGGACCTGATGTTAGCCTACGATTAGTTAGCTTGCTAAAAATGAATAATATCAATTTTCATCCATTACACAAAATTAAAAGAGTAGTGAGTAACGATTTGATTGAATTCGAAAATGGAAATAATGCAAAGTTTGATCTGCTAATAGGGATTCCACCACATAAAGTGCCTGCAGTGATCAGAGAGTGTGAGATTACAAAAGCTGGGGATTGGATTATGGTTGATAAATTCACCCTAAAAACCACATATGATAATGTTTTTGCTATTGGTGATGTGACAGAAATCGCCTTAGGTGGGATGGTAACCATCCCCAAAGCAGGCATATTTGCAGAAGCTCAGGCAAAGGTGGTGGCTCAAGAAATCATTGATCAAATTACAAATACTAAGACTCGTGCTAAATTTGATGGAAAGGGCTTTTGTTTTATGGAGGTGGGTAGTAACGAAGCAGGATATATTGAAGTAGACCTCTATGGCGAAGATCCTTATACACAACTTCATCCTCCTTCAAGAGAATCATATAGAAAAAAACTCGATTTTGAAGAGACAAGAGTTAAGAATTGGCTATTTTAGATAATAACTAAATTAATTTTACATTAAATATCTGGCTTTAGTAACAAATGCGTTAACAGATCTTATTATAAAGAGGATCGGTCTACTATCGCCAACACAACCTATCATAATGACTCTTAACGTGGAAGCAGCATATAACCTGTTTAGGACAAGAATATCTAAGTTGATTTTGCAGCGTATCATCCTACGAGAGTCCTGTTTCATTGCCCAAGTTAACTGTTCGATACCAGAGAATCGTAAAGGCATTTTAACCACTTACAAGTTGGTTATGCCCATATTAGCAATCGTATTGAGTTAAGCATAAAGATAAATCTGAAAACAACGGGAAAGCCAGATTCTATGCATACTAGAGATTATTGATACTGATCATAGTACTGACAGAAAATGGAAAAGAGCGTTAATTCAGTGCACGCATATATACCACTAATGTTAAGGGGTAATGAATATACCCTCTTACTATGCTAGACT
>JANWJI010000126.1 GCA_025449515.1 Nitrososphaeraceae archaeon
TATCACATGCATCATAATTGGATTTTGCCAACAATAACGCTACTTAAAACGCCAATGATCAATAAAAGTACTGGATTGAAATCAACTGATGGATCCATTTAGTATATAGAACTGACATAACAAAGTTTTCATCTTTTTCAGACAGTTGATGAGCCTGATTCCAAATTACTATTATGAGTTCGCATAGCTATGGAATTTACTGAAATTTGTACAACAGCTCGACATAGTGAAGAATCTGTGTAGATGAGCTTACTATCTTTTGAGCAACGAGAGTCTAATCGAGATGGTTTATTTCTTTCTGGTATTGGGCCTTATTATTATGGTTGGACATTTTGTTCCTTCCGACTGTTTCATCGATTTTTTTTGGTATTTGTGTTTTCTAAATATCCACGATCTCCAACTCTTAGATCTACCTTACCATAGTTTATTATCTCATCTTCATGTTTACTCATAACTGTCTCTCGGTGATTTCTTTCTGTATGTTCCACTTTTGCATTAGGAATGATTTCCGCTTTGTTCGCCTCTAGATTCCTAAATATGCCTTTGTTGGAAGAATTGCCGAAGAGAGGTTCTCCGCCGAATAGAAATCGAAGTAGGTTCAACATATTAAGAATATATAATAAAATCAAGTTACATGAAATAAGATGTAAAAAATAAACCTCTATTTGGTCAAAAAATCAAGACAAATTTGTAGGAGTAGCAATAGTTTATCACATCTGACCTCAGAATTCGAAACAATTTCTTGTCGTTTAGAGCTCATCATGGAGTCTCAATATAATTATCCAGTCATGTATAGTAGAAAGCGTGCTACAGACTGCAATATCAGACAAAAGACCTTGGATCAGTTGTAATTTGTCAAATAGCCCAGACGCATAAACACTAATTGATAGTTTTATTGGAAGGCATGTTAAGTTATCTGATTCGTTTCAGCCCTCTTGGCATGACCTACGATAACCCAAGACAGACAAAGTATATGCCAATACTATAGACAAAGAAGAAGTAAACTCGTTTCAGTAGTCATTGTCGACTTAGACTTGAGTTTGAATTACTGGATTAGAATCTATAACCTTCATAGCATATGTAGAGTGCGTACAACCGGCTTCACAATATGGTTTCAGTATTTCGGCGACAACTAGTTGAGCAAGTCAAATGTGGAATAATTCAAAATCTAAAGATCATAGGAAATGGGCATGCAGTTGGCGTTAAACGTGACATGGCATACTAATTAATCCTTATGATGATGAAAATTAGCATTATTGTTTTTTAAATGGCTGTCCGACTGTAATTCAGACGAATTGGACGAGACTGAGGAGGAGTTGTTA
The DNA here is from genome assembly GCA_025449515.1 of Nitrososphaeraceae archaeon. Taxonomy (GTDB): domain Archaea; phylum Thermoproteota; class Nitrososphaeria; order Nitrososphaerales; family Nitrososphaeraceae; genus JARBAU01. Next base: position 1,323 of record JANWJI010000126.1, read on the forward strand.
CCAAATGAAGGTAAAGTCAGGACAAAAGGGCTTTTAGTACCACTCAGCATTGAATCCTTTGGTGTCGCTGTAGATTCAGGCTTTATCAATAATTTGTTATCTTGAGTACGTGTCCTGGGCACGGTTGTAGTATAATGAGTCTTTTGTTGATCCTTGGTCATTTTGTTATGCTCGTCAATAGTTGATGCAATAGAAGCATTCATCGGTTTATTAGGCTCTTGTTTTCCATTAAGAGATAACAACTTTGTCTGATTCTTGTTACTACTAGAAACATTAGAATCATTCTTTAAGATAGGTAGTTGGACATGCGAAGTGGAGGGAAAATTCGAAACACTAGTGAAATTTACACTATAATATTTTGTCAAACTCGTAGGTTTATCATTACAAGTTAACTTTGCTGTGGCCTTGTTGCTCAATCCATCTTTAAGTGTAGTATATTTAGCGCTAAGAGGAAATTTCCATGTGGAATAATCATTTGTACCATTATGGCCAGCAGCAATGACACGTTGATATGGTTTTATATTATTCACGATTATCGAAACTTGACACTTAGTATGACTATTGTACGTCGACATTCCAGTTAAAGTAAGATTTTTGCCACCAGGAACCCTTTGGCCTTGGGCCGGGAATATAATTTTTATGCCCCCCAGTTTAGATTTAGCCAACATATTTGTAGGCGCTTTTTTCTTTATATTGCTACCTTGCGCATATGTTAAACTAATTAGAGTCTGCGATCCAATCAACATCAAACAGATAATTACTGTCATGATTAATGTGAAGGATCTATAAATCAATCTTAACGAGTTCATCCGATTAGTACTATAAAATGTTGGATATGAATAGAAGTTGATAAAAGGGCTTACATGTCACCATCTGATGCAAACCTGAGTAGTACTGGCTCCCTTAATCCATACTGGAACCACATTTGATCATTTTCTCTTATACTACAATTTTATTAATTCATCAAAATGTAGCCTGCTAATCTTGTCACCCACACTGCCGCCTATCCGCCATAGTAATCATCTAAATCAATATCTAAGTATGAAAAAAGGTGTAAATTACCCAGCTGATTTTTTTGAACTGACATGATTATGATTTTTCGAGTAAATCATAATATTGATGTTGAAAAGATTGAATCAGCATGACATGACAAAATAACTTGAACAAGCTGCTTCATGTTAGTTGTTTGTTTTGTGATAGTTAAAATAAGCATTTAATATTTTACAAATTTGTGGCTCAAGTAATTCGGATTCTAATATGTAGTCCCGATCACAAGATATTATACGTGATCTTAAGAATCTAGCGATCTTAATTAAATGGACATGTGATATTCACGATTTCATTATTATCTATCCATTCGCGTAGACAGATGATGTGAGCGTCATGGTATTTCAGTTGTCACAATTTCATTAAAAAAATGAATCTATGCGGCAATATAGCTTATTTAACTACCATGACCGGGCAAGCAGCATGAGTCAATACAGAAGAGGCGACACTTCCAAGTAACGCTTTCTTAAAAGCAGACCGACCTTTAGTACCAATCACGATCAAATCAACATTATTGTTTTCTGCATAGGTTAGGATTTCTTTTGCTATAGATTTAGTACCGACAAGTACTTCGGTTTGTATATTAATTTTTTTATCAACATCACCTGTCTGTTTTTCTTTGATTTTACTAAACCATTCCTGAGCTTCCAAACTAGCTAGTTCAATCGCACCTTTGACAGGACTCGGGATATCGGCATCGATTCTATCTGTCAAATAATCATATCTAATATCTTGTGGCAATACATGAACTGCAATAATATTAGAGACCTTCTGTTGCTTTGCGATCGATATTGCCGAATCTGCCGCTCTTAATGCAATTGCAGATCCATCTATTCCAACGAGAATTTTGGAAAATAATTGCTTATTATTTATTCCTGACAATGTATTATCACACTCTGGTTATTGTATAAATCTATAATTATAATATTGTTTACCTTTTCGAATATACATTTATGATTTATATATAATCACAATTGATGAGGTGTGACTTTGAGATACCCGTCCTATAATATTGGCTAACCAATCAATACTAGAATTATAAGATAAAATCCATTCCTTCGATAAATGCCATAAACCAGCTATGTATCTAAATGTGCAAGCTAAGGATATAGAAAATAGATTTTTTTGCCCAAAAATAATTGACATTAATTAATCGTCTGTCAACTAACTATGGTAAAAAAATCCATAACTAGAAATGGATGATTTTAATATTCAAATTTTTAAATGTAATTACGAAGTAGCACTATTGGTTTTGTTTTTGCTTCCATTTAGGATCGTAGAATTCTTTGTGATTTCAGCACTTCTGATCTTATAATATTGGGCCACTTTTCCATCACTGCATGCATCTATGGGTTGCCCAGCATGTCCCGCACATATATTACTGACTGCAGTACTTAATTGACTATCACAAGCAGCATATCCTTTTGGTAATGATTTCAAACAAAAATTGACCACACTATTAAGTCGTGCATTTATTAATGGTATATTGTTACTATCACTATTTGTATTAGGTGTCCTATTGTAAAATGAAATAGCACCAGCAACTGCTGATGATAAAAGCACTCCCATGAGTATAATAACTACTAGTCTATTACCACGTATCATTGTTGGTGGCCATAAATATGCATGAAGTAGCCGCATTAAATACATTTCTTACAACTTTTTAAATGTTCTAAAATTGTATGGCATAGCTAACCATATCAGCGGTAAACATTACCTCCCTTTGCGGATATAGAACTCGAAATTTAGATCATTTGTAAAAATACAAATCTTTCAAATGATCGAGACACCATTACTCGATCAATACTTACACTTATCCACAACGGTAGATTCTAGGATGCTATCAAGAGGACCTACATAAATACAATCTAAAGCTATTTGAGTCCCAATTAATATTACTTGTGCTAAAAATGGGTGCGACTCTAACTGATAGATTATGATAGCCCAATTGACAAACGCCATTCTTAACCTATTGTTCGTTCGTGATGTCGAAGTAATCGGATGTCAGTAAATAGTCGCCAATAGCATAATCTATCATTTTGTGTTTCCTATTTAAAAAATGGATTCGTCTCAGAATTTCAGAGTTAAAGCATCTGGATGTACTTGAAAGGTTCCAGGAAGAATACCTATTGGTTCGCCATCAACAGTAACTGTGATATCTCTCTCTTTAGATCTAATTGAGACCTTCTTGCTCTGCGTGCGATAGATGTCATTATTCTCAAACGTCTGTTCTGAATCACTTCTCATATCGGCAAATTCATCCAACATTTTGAAGCTACCGGAGTTTTTAAGAATAGTTACATCTAACAAGCCATCTGAGATGCTTGCCTGCGGGGCCGCTTTAAAGCCTCCTCCTAAATAGCTACCGTTAGCTATTACACCCATCGTCATCTTCAACAGTAAACTCTGCCTTCCATCATCTATGGAGACTTCACAAAGATTACTCTCATAGGTAGGTAGCGTAGCAATGACGCTTGAAATTGTGGATATAATACGACTCTTAACCTTATCTCTAATTTTTTTTGATCTGTCTATGATTTCTGCACCAACACCTATTTCAGCGGCGTTAAGAAAAATACGAGTTATGACTCCTTCAGGATAGTCATTTGCATCTATTCCTAGCTTTCCTGTGGATATTGGTGTTGTCAAAGCAGAAATGACATCTATCTTTTGTGGTTTGCCATTCACGAATCTCTGACAACATTCAACAATCCCATCAGGTAAATCCAAGGATTTGGCTAGTACATTTCTTGACCCCGCTGGAACCACACCCATGATCGCATCAGAGTCTATAGGTTTCAAGATAGGTGATACATGTGTACTTTCACCATGGTTTTGTTTACCAAGCATATGAGTATCTATCTTATGAGTAGAGATTTGACTTCCATCTACTATTTCTTCAAAGAAGCCGTTTACGACCTCATTTATGGTTCCGTCTCCCCCTATTGCGACTATTTCTTTAAACCCCTTTCTTAATAAATCCCTTGTAAGGACAGTTCCGTGTCCTGGTTTTTGACTGAATACAGCGAAAGGATTTTCACCAAAGATACACTTGATCTTGTTGTAAAGATCCTCCCAATTCTTGCCAGTTAATCCACCACAGGAATTTGGATTCACTACCAGTGCTGTTTCTGTGCTTGTTTGCTCTTGCTGGCTCATCGGTATATAACAGATATCATATACTAATGATTGTATATATCGATTGACTGCTCTGTATCATACATCGCAATTGTCGGCCAGGACCTACTCAATCATCTATTGTACATTCCAAGCATATCGCCTATTGTTTCGGTTAACTTTCCAATCGATAACGGTTTTTGTAAGAATTCATCAACCTTTACAGAGCTAAGATATTCAAGTTCAAGATCGTTTACCTCAAAAGCACTAATAATGCAAATCTTAATATCCGGATTAATTTGCTTCACTTTAGTTACCAATTCATAGCCATTCATGGCTGGCATATTTAAGTCAGAAATTACAAGACCATATCTCTCAGAATTTATTTTGAAATGCTCTAGTGCAAGAAGGGGATCCGTAAAAGCAAAAACGTCAGAACCAAACTTCCTTTGTAATCCAAGTCTGAAAAGGGTGGCATTATCAGGGTCATCGTCGAGGACCAAGATAGATTTCTGCTTAGTTCGTAACATCATTTCATCTCTCCACTATAAATCATTAAGATGGGATTCAAAGCTCCTGTAAATACAATAAAGTGATATAGGAGAATATGTAAAATACTTCCAAATTATTTTCATTTAATTAATTAATACAATCTGTATATTTAAGAACATTGACAATCTTTAGCATTATTTTGAAGTTTTTTGGCTATTTACAATATGAATATGGTTATATTTGGGTCATATTCTTATACAGTATAACGAAAATGCTCATTCTGTTAAAATCATTGATTAGGAGTACAAATAAGTTTGGAGTTCCAGAAAGTAAGTGGTAATTATAACAAGGACTTACGACAGTTGTCTACGTTAGACAAGGAAATTTTAAAAATTCTCTTAAATCCGAACAATGGAAAGCATTCCTCAGAGATTTTATCAGAGAGAACAGGTTCTCCAATATCCACCATACAGCGGAGACGCAGACAATTAGAGAAAGAATATCTCGAGTTATCTTATACGCTGATTATAGAAAAGTTTGGATGGCGACGGGTGGACCTTTTAATTTCTACCACAAGTGGCAAGACAGATGCGATAGCAAAGCAATTGTTGACACGTGAAGAAGTGGTCTACGTTGGTAAGAGTATAGGCGAACATACGATTGACTTGAGAACTGAGATAATAGTGAAGGATAATGCGGAACTTTTAGACGTGCTTGAGGACGTAAAGGCTATGGAAGGAGTAAGAGATACGATATGGAGCGAGATTGTCCATGTTGTAGGCAAGAAAAGATCCATACCGAGCTATGTTATTGATCGTCTTTGA
>JANWJI010000127.1 GCA_025449515.1 Nitrososphaeraceae archaeon
ATACTGGCTTTAAAAGCGTCTTCATCGGTGTATATTGAAGGAATTGAACATGCTAGATTAAAGGAGACAGACCGAGTTGCAAATATATCACAGGAACTTGTAAAATTGGGTGTATCTATTAAGGAAGATTCTGACAAACTTACAATAAATGCACCCAAAACTTTAAGAAATGCGAACTTGGATGCCCACAATGATCACAGACTGTTCATGGCTTTCACGATTGCCTCAATGCTTACTAACAAGTCGAAAGTAAACGGGGCCGAATCGGTTGATGTTTCATATCCACAGTTTGTTAGTGAGATGAGAAGATTGGGAGCAGATATTCTACCTTTGTCCGAATTGAAATCCTAGGCCTGTTTGAATCTCTATATAATGAAGATTTTCGAGGTCATCTGATTCGATTCAGGATATGAGATTGAATATATATATCAGAGTCGAGTCAAAAAAGAACCTGATAGATGGGTTAGAGAGGAAAGCAAAATGCCTGGAAATTTAATTGGTGAACGATTTGTAACCATGAGTTTTGGTGAAAGCCATGGGACTTGTATAGGTGCGGTGATCGACGGTTGCCCAGCGGGCATGCCTCTAAGCGAATCTGATATCCAGAAAGAATTGGAGAAAAGGAGGCCAGGACAATCTGCGGTAACCACTCAAAGGATGGAACCAGACAAAGTTTCTATCCTTTCTGGACTATTTAATAATCTAACAACGGGAGCTCCGATATGCATGATTATCTGGAATAAAGATTCTGACTCTAGGACTTATGACACTGTGAAATCGGTTCCAAGACCAGGACATTCAGATTACACGTCGTTCGTTAAATACGGGGGATTCTCAGACTACCGAGGTAGTGGAAGGTTTTCTGGGAGATTGACTGCCACATTCGTTATGGCGGGTGCGGTATCCCAGAAACTGTTGCGTCATGCCCTAGGTATCGAGACGGTAGCATATACGAAACAAATAGGCAGTATTCGTTTGGAGGAAATACAGTTCGACGATGCGCGAAAAAATAGATATACAAACGACATTAGGTGTCCAGATAATGAAGTGGCGAAAAAAATGCGAGAGGCGATTTTAAAAGCTAGACGAGACGGAGACTCGCTTGGCGGTATTGTCGAGTCTGTGACTGTAGGGATGCCTGTTGGCTTGGGAGAACCAATTTTTAGCTCTTTAGAATCTGATCTTAGTAAAGCTCTGTTTAGTATACCTGCTGTAAAGGCCGTTGAATTTGGCTCAGGTTTTGCCGGTTGCTGCCTACATGGTTCAGAAAATAATGATACATTTTATAAAGATGGGGATAAAGTCATGACTAGAACTAACAATTCTGGTGGTATTTTAGGTGGTTTGTCTAACGGGATGCCGCTCGTTATTAGGATTGGATTTAAGCCTGCGGCTTCGATTTTGAGGCCACAACGAACACTCAATCTGGTCACCGGTGGCGAAGTAGAATTGAGCGTTCCCGGACGCCATGATCCATGCGTGGTTCCTCGAGCAGCGCCAGTAGTTGAATCGATGATATCCATAGTCCTGGCAGATCATGCGATTAAGAGTGGGCATGTGCCGGCTGTTCTAAACGGGTAAGATTGGATTGACCATTACAAATATTGAGAAATTAAGACTTCAAATGCGTGATCTCACAAATGATATTTTTCTCAAGGTTCAAAAAAGGATGGAAATCGCCAAGGAGATCGGAGAGATCAAGTCAAATCGTTGTATAGACGTTACCGATCAGAATGCAGAAGATGATATTAGGAAATCAGTGATGTCGTTATCCAAAGACATTGGGCTGGATTCAAGATTTGCCAGTCGACTGTTAAATGTCTTGCTAGCAGCGTCAGTCAAGGTCCAAGAGATCCAGCAAAATGACGGAAAGCAAACTCATTTGAGCATATTTAATAAAGCTAAGCAATTGGAGGCTATAGGGAAAAAAATCATTCATATGGAAGTTGGGGAACCCGATTTTAGGGCCCCACCAGCTGTTCGTAATGCATTGATTGACGCCTATGACTATGGTCATTATCATTACACTGAGACTGTAGGAATATCAAAATTGCGACAAAGCATAGCTAATGACGTAGGATTTGGTGTGGCTGATTATAATATTCTGGTCACTCCTGGTGCAAGATTTGGGGTGTTTGCAGCTATAGTTGCATTAGTACGGCCTGAAGAGGAGGTTATATCGATTGAACCTGCATGGCCTGCTTATAGGGAATGCGCAGATTTTGTTGGCGCTAGATTTAGGTCATTAAGGACAAATCTTGAAAATGCGTGGACCCCCAGTGTTAAGGAGCTGGAATGTATGATAAATGAAAATACAAAAATGATAGTTATAAATTATCCCAATAATCCGACTGGGAAGATCTTGGACGAAAAAATACTTGGAAAAATACATCAGATCGCAAAAGATAACAATATTTATCTACTAAGCGATGAAGTTTACTCTAGCTATATATTTACTAGATTCCAGAGCATTCTGGAGTACGAATACGACAGAAACATTATGATCTCTAGCTTTTCAAAGCGCTTTGCAATGACTGGATTTAGAATCGGATATATCGTTGCTACAAAAGATATCATAGACAAGGTCAAAAATATCCAAGCTTTGGCAGTGACTAGTGTTTCTGAAACAATTCAATATTGCGCTTTGGCTGCTTTAAAAGATAGTGGTGTAGACAATACCCAGCTTATTAAACGAAGGCTTGAATTAATTATGACTATTTTTCACAGATTGTCGATACCATATATGAAGCCCGAGGGGTCTTTCTATGTTTTTCCAAAGATTGGAGCAGGATCAAATCGTAAAGATTTATCTCTTGTGGAAAAGCTCTTGCAGTCGGGGGTAGCAGTTGCACCTGGTAGCGCCTTTGGGAACCAATATCATAATTTCATAAGGATTTCCGCATGCCAGCCGGAAGCTTTGCTAGCTGAAGGGATGGAAAGATTTGAGAGGATCTGGTCTTCGCAATAGCCTTGTCATCAAGAACAATCGGAATCGTGGGCTGGCTTGGGAAGATGGGAAATTGGTTCGCAAGATACTTTTCGAAGAGATGCAAATCTTTACTTGTATTTGATATACGGTCTAACCAGTCGCACAGTCAATCTGGCATAACCGTCTGTAAATCATTGGATGAATGTGTCGCTCTCTCAGACATTGTAATCATTTGTGTTCCTCTTGATGAGACCCGCAGGATGATACAAAAATGTGCCCCACTTATGCGTAACGGTGCCTCTTTGATTGAAATTTCTTCGATAAAATACAACACCTTTAGAACTCTTAAAAAGATAAGCCGGCGTATTAATTTGTTATGCATACATCCTATGTTTGGCCCAGGATCAGTCAAGCATAATACACAAAAAATTTTGATGATACCAGTCAAAAATGAAAAGAGAGAATTAAGCATACTTAACGACCTTTTTGTAAATATCAAAATAATAGTGATAAATGATTGGAAAACTCACGATAGATATATGTCGATCCTATTGTCGTTAGCATATTACATAAATATCCTTTTTGCACAAAATCTAACTGATCAAGATATACCTAGTCTTAAGTCATTGTCAGGCACTAGTTTTGCGATACAATCGTTATTAAGCGAAAGTATGTTGACCGATGAGCCAAGTTTGATTACCTCATTGTTTACTGAAAACCCATTCGTGATTGATCTTGTCAGAAAATATAACTCTCAGGCAGCCGCCCTTGCTGAGTATATTAATCTTCGCGATAAGAGAAAAATCAAATCGTTGATTGAAGATACGAAGGATGCCTTATCTAAAAATATTGACTTTGGTGCTTCGTATTCAAAACTCTACGACATTTACGGGGCATTGCCTACGAAGAGATTTAGAAATCATATCAACCTCTAAACAGGAATTTGAATCACAATAATAAGATAGTGTATCTTTTTTAACCGGATTCTCCAAAGTAGCTCGCATGTGATTTTAATGAATACACTGACAATCATGTAATTAGGATGAATGAATTTACAAAAGCAGAAGTAGCTCAATATAAGATCCTTTTATGTGAATTACACGGGAAGAGATGTGCATTTGTTCAATCCTATAAGAAATGCCCATGTTGTAACAAAAAAATCTGCCTATGCAACTATGTATTGTAATCGGCACAGGTTGATACGAATGGTATACAATATGGTACATGTCCAACCAGAAATTGATAGTGCCCGTATCGCCTCCTATAAAATACAGAGCAAGATTAATGTTTTTGCCTCTATTATTTTTGCATTCTTCTCTCTATTGGCAGGTTCTAAAAGTACCATTAATCATATAATATAGGGGAAGATGGTAAATCTTTTCTGACCTTTATCGCAAGGAGTACTTATAATGAAGTTACCATCTTTATGAACATTTCCAGAGAAAGAATGCGCTATTGTCAGGGTCTGGACAAAATGGTAAAACCAATTCTGGTGGATACCATCCATTTGCAGATTCCTCTCTGAACTATCTGATGCGGCCGAGTTCAAACTGTTATTTTCCAAAAGGTTTTTAGGCATATTATATCGAAACTTCGAAATCCTTTACAAGATCAGCTAGGGTGAAGTAATTGAATTCATCAGGAATTGTTAGTCACTTACGGCGATTTTCTTGATATATTCTAATGTTAGCGATGAGTCACTGGACTGTAGGCTATGCTGAGCTTGCATCATTAACTTTCGAAATGGATCCCGAGCTGCTAGGAATACATTTGGCATTCGACACATTTCCTACGATTAATTTGAACAACATTAGTGAGGAAGGATTTTCGTGTCTAAGTTGATTAAATTTCAAGACCATCAATCAAAAGAACAATATTTGGTAATAGTGCATTTTCGTATCTACTGAGGTTTATGAAGCCCACAACGAAAAAAGAACACTAGAACTATTTTCATAGTGAACCAATGTAATAGATTTAGGTAAAGGCCTATTGTAAAATTATAATTACACGTTTGCAAACGTTCTTACGTACCAACGTTACGGATTATTTAATCTAGTAGATTCTTATGAATATGAGATTAACCAATCATCTAGTCTGCTTGCATCACCGGGATAAGCAAGTAAGACTGGCTTTGAATGCACTTAGCGTAGTAGATGATAACGAGTGCGTTGAAGGATTATTAGTATGCGAACTTTGCAATACTCAATATCCAATCCTTGACGGCGTCCCTATTTTGGTCAGGGACTTGGTCAGGTATGCGAGCAATAGGGGTGCAATTTATGGAAGTTGGCTATTAGGGAGCAAGACGCCAGAAATGAAGAATTTTCTCAGGGACTTCGCGTCTCGACTGAACCCTGATTTAGTTTCGAACGATCGCTACGAAGAGGATGGCTATTGGTTTGCTCCATATAAATGGACCCAATATGATTATACATACGATGATCATTTCCTCAAACTGCTGAAACGAGATACTAAGCCCACCGAACTTTACAATAAAATCATCGGGCAGGTGCCTGTTAGAAGCGAAGGTTTAGCGCTAGATTTAGGATGTTCAATGGGGTATACTACCCTGCAGCTCTCACAAAAGTACTCCTATGCAATTGGGATAGACTTATCGTTCTCTTTTGTCAAGGAGGCACGTAAGCGGATGTCGGAAGCAAACATCAGAAATTCAGAATTTTGTGTTGCCGATTCGATTGACCTTCCATTTGGTGCCATGAAATTTGACCTGATTTTGGTCGTGAATTTACTTGAATTAGTTGAGCCGACAAGATTACTGTCTTCCATACATGGGCTTCTTAAACCACATGCTGAGGCTGTTTTCGCTGATCCTTATGATTACAACCGGGAACCTAAACCTAAGATCCAATTCGATGGTAGGACATTTAGAACACTTTTGTGCAATTCAGGCTTTGAGATATTCGAAAAGTCTAAGAAGGCGGAATCTTTTATCCCGTGGATTTTAAAGATTGCCAATAGATCCTATCTTTTTTATTTTGTTGATCTCATAAGGGTACGCAAAATTTCAAAACATAGATAGGCTGTATCTTCTTCCAATCGTAATAGAAACCATACTTTGTAGTTATTTCTTTTATTTCATTCATTTATGTTTCCGTGTTTATTGGTCAGCAAATATCTTAGGGAGAGAGCAGCCTAGTATTGAAAATTTCATACAGCATATATATATGATATACACAGTTCTCTTGTTGTCTGCAAAGAAATGGTTAGATAAAGATGTTGACTTGGATTGGGTTAAAGGCCAGACATTTTCCGTTGTAGGTTATGGTATTCAAGGATCAGCTCAAGCGAAGAATATGAAGGACTCTGGGTTGGACGTATTAGTGGGACTCAGGAACAATGGAAATAGCTGGAAATCTGCTCAAGACGATGGTCACAATGTCGTTACTATATCGGAAGCCACCAAGCGAGCAGACGTGATTCATATTTTGATACCTGATATGGAACAGGCTGAAATATACAGACGGGAGATCGCACCTTTTTTGGAAAAAGGTAAAGCATTGAGCTTCTCGCACGGCGCTGCGGTTCATTGGCAGTGGATTAGTCCTCCAAAAGATGTGGACGTCGTGATGGTTGCTCCAAAGGGTCCGGGACAGTTGGTCAGGGAACTATTCCAGCAATCTTTTGGCACGCCATCCTTAGTGGCAGTTTATCAGGATTATACGAAAAAGGCATGGGAGAGGGTTTTGGCGATGGCCAAGGCAATAGGAAGTACTAGACCAGGCGTAATCCAAACGACGTTCAAAGAAGAGGTGGAGACCGACTGGTTCGGAGAACAAGCTGATTTATGTGGTGGGTCTCATAGATTGATAATCAGCGCATTTGAAACCCTTGTAGAAGCAGGATATCAACCTGAGGTTGCTTATTTTGAATGCCTTCACGAACTTAAGCTAATTGTCGATCTCATCCAGAAATATGGCATCATAGGAATGTACCGCCGAGTCAGTGAAACAGCACGCTACGGAGGGCTCACGCGAGGATCGAAAATTATTGATGCAGATTCGAAAGTCAAGATGAAAAATATTTTAGAAGAAATAAAGTCTGGCCAGTTTGCACAAGAGTGGCAGAGCGCCTATAAAAAAGAAAATAAGGCCTCTTTTTCCAAGTATATGAAGGAACTAGAGGATCACCAAATCGAGATGGTCGGACGAGATATTAGGAAAATGATGTGGCCCAGTAGAACTGAAACTTGAGTAGTAGCGCCTTATACATATTTGAATCTCGTTTAATTGGCTTACAACTAATACGTGTATTATAGTATAATGTCAGATTTTCGAATATACGATAATACGATTAAACTATTCGGACATTAGAATAGCTGTACAAGAGCTTGTTCAATGAAATCGGATATGAGTATCGTAGTAGATAATTTCAAGAGCAATTTCTTCTCATTGGAGATGAGATAGAAATAATACAGTCAGTATCGATAGTATTTGGAAATCCTGTGATACTAGTAACGGTCACAACAACAATTTTAATCTTGGAAAGCTGTACCTTTATTCGCAGATACGGCACTTAAAATGTGGCAAACTCGATCTTACGCCATGTAGTCTTGTACTTGTGATCCATCAATTCAACAGAATATTTACTAGCCAATTCGATTCTCAGAGAATCGGCTTCTTCAAACTTCTGTTCTTTTCGTAACTTTTCTCTAAGTTTAACCATCCTGTCAATCTTATCCCTTTCGTCAGGCATCACAGAGGCAATTCTTAAGCCCAGTATTTTAAGTATGAAATGAATTATTGATTTTGCCTTGGATGCAATCTCTTCGTCAATTGCATCATCTGATACAAATCTATTGATTTCATTTACAAATTTCATCAGTTCTCTAATTGCAACCGGGGTATCTAGATTATTTTCCATGGCACGATCAAATGATTTTTCCGTTTGAGTGCATAAGTCCAATATGCTGTCCTTAGTTTTAGACGAACCACCTCTCCAGTTCTCCAATTCCCAAACGCATACTTCAATTTGTTTCCATTTCTGAGCAGCTTCTTTCAGAAGCAAGTCTTGATAATCTAATGGTTTTGTATATCTTGCTGACAAACAGAACAATCTAATAGTATTGGGCCCCCATTTTTGCACTGCATCCTTTATTGGCACTATATTTCCAAGCGATTTTGACATCTTCTCTGTATTAATAGTGACCATACCGACATGCATCCATATCTTAGCCAGTGCCTGCCCAGTGTAGGATTCCGACTGAGCAATTTCGTTTTCATGGTGGGGAAATATAAGGTCGTTTCCGCCTCCATGAATTTCAATGGAATTGCCTAAGTATTTCAATGCCATAGCAGTACATTCTATATGCCAACCTGGCCGACCATTACCCCAAGGACTAGTGAAATTAGGATAATCAGAATAAAATTTCCAGAGTGCGAAGTCAAGGGGATGTTCTTTTGAACTATCTACCTCAACACGAGCTCCCGCTTCTAATTGTGTAATACTTTTTTTAGACAATTTGCCGTAGTTTGCAAAGGACTTTACTCTAAAATAGATGCCATTTGTAGACAAATAGGCATGGTCTTTTGCAAGTAATCCTGAAATTATTTGTATGATTTCGTCAATATGGTCGGTAGCAAGCGGATATATGTTGGCGTCAGTAACGTTTAACGCATGGAAATCCTCAAAATATAGTTGAATGTATTTTGATGCCAGTTCGTTTGGATCCACTCCCTCTGTCCTAGATCGATTTATGATTTTATCATCTATATCCGTAAAGTTTTCAACTAAATATGTTGATATGCCCCTAGCCTTGAGATACCTGTTGAGTACGTCAAAGATCACAATAGTTCTTGCATGACCTATATGAGACCTATCATATACGGTAACTCCACATACATATATCCGTATTACATTACCATTAGTTGGTAGTTTCTGATATACTCTTGTTAGAGTATCGTATATGTTCACAGATGGTTTCTCCTTTTGTCTAATTCATCTACAGTCCAAAAAAAATGACCAATTTAGACGTCAATATAAATGCCTTCATCCTTTACTTCTACTTTGTAGGTATTCAATTTCACGTCCTGCAAGAAATCAAGCAATTCTCCTGTCCTTATGTTATAATGCCACGAATGAAGCGGACATTCTACGATCTCGCCATCAACCCTTCCAGGAGCCAATGAGCCATCTTGGTGGCGACATAGCGCTTCGATAGCGTAAAAGCTATTATTAGCGCAGAATAGTGCAATCCGATTGCCATTTATATTAAGTTCTTTGCCACGTCCATTTGAAATCTCCTTTACATCTGCTATTCGAGTCAATGTCATTTTCAGAATAACACAGTTGATGTTACATAGGGGCTATAAATTGTTAAGATCGGGATGTCTCATCCATGTCCCAGAGCGATTGTCTTCAGGAATGGGCTTATAATTAGCAAGCGTCTAAAATATTCGAGATGATGGGAAGGATCTCTGACAAGAACCTGGCGCAGGCTGGAAAAAGAGCACATGTTTGGGCGCGGGCTCATATGACAATATTTGATTACATTTTGAAGCGGTATGCACAGAACAAGCCACTATTGGGAATAAAGCTTGCCTTCTGCTTACACATTACAAAAGAGACATCAGTGCTCGTCAGATGCGCGCAAAATTTAGGTGCGCAGATCGCAATATGTTCTGCTAATCCATTGTCAACCCAGGATGATATTGCTGCCTTTCTTTCTTCTCATAACATTTTGACCTATGCCTGGAGAGATGAATCCAATAGTGAATACAATGAGTGTATTATGGATGTCATACGATTCGATCCGGATATAGCCGTAGACGATGGGGGCGATTTGCATAATAAAATACATCAATCAGGAACTACAAAGATAATGGGTGGGACAGAGGAAACCACTTCAGGAGTGTCAAGATTACGTATCCTCCATTCTAGAAAAGGACTCGCTTATCCAATAATTGCCGTAAATAATGCTAGTACTAAGCATTTGTTCGATAACCGTTACGGTACAGGGCAGAGTGCAATAGATGGACTTTTGCGAGCAACTGGATTATTCCTCGCGGGTAAGCGTATATTGGTCTGTGGATATGGTTGGGTGGGAAAAGGCATTGCCTCGAGAGCCAGAGGGATGGGGGCAATCGTTAGTGTAACCGAAGTAGATCCGGTGAGAGCGCTGGAGGCTTCTATGGACGGCTTTTATGTGGCGCAGCTTTCTGTATGTGCAGGCTACGCCGATTTTATTATAACTTGTACCGGCCAGAAACATGTTGTTACTATAGGGGACATTTTAAAGATGAAGAGTGGAGTGATACTCGCAAATGCTGGCCACTTTGATGTTGAGATCGATGTCAAATCCTTATATAATAAAGATAGATCTCCAGTACAAGTAAGACCAAATGTTGAGCAATTTACTATCAACGGAAAAATCATTTATTTGATATCTTGTGGAAGGGTTCTGAATCTAGTTAGTTCTGAAGGGAGTCCACCCGAAATTATGGCCTTGTCCTTTGCCAATCAGCTCTTATCAATAATACACCTAGTTAAAAATAACAAGGGTATGCGGCCAGGCATATATTGTGTTCCTAAAAAAATCGATAATCTGATTGCCCAGGCCGCCCTCAAGAGTATGAATATTGAAATTGACAAATTGAGCAAGGTTCAGCAACGTTATCAAGGAATATAATCACGGATAATGGCTAACATAACGAATTGAAGCCTTCATAAAACCTCTCATATTTAAGTCGACTCGTATGGTCATGAAGGAGCGCTCCCATATAATAATAAAGATAAATTATGACATTCCACGTACATGCTCAAATAATGCTTGATCATCCCCCCGCAAAGACTATTGTTATTACAAGCGCTCTTCCATATGCAAATGGACAGATCCATTTGGGTCAT
>JANWJI010000128.1 GCA_025449515.1 Nitrososphaeraceae archaeon
CCATTGCTGGCTTGGGTACGGGTGAATTTTTTGGCTTTCATATCCTCGGATTAGCGGTACTTGCACCAATAACATCCCATATTCCATTCATTGGCGTCTTAAATATTTCAGAGCTAACATTTGTACAAGTAGTGAAGATTCTGAAAGTCTCGGTGGCTATAGGAATTGTGCATTTGCTACTGGCATTCTTTCTTAGGCTTCACAAGGATGTTAAAGACGGTAACAAGGACTTTGTGTGGTTTCATGATATTCCTAACATTATTCAATTTCTCGCAATAGTGTCACTCGTACTAGCGGCCATAGGTTCTGGATACGATATCATCGGTATGTTTGGAGTTTCTGGCCACACTCATACGGAACCTGTTCCGTGGTTGTCATATACTTTTGGCCGATGGGTAACGGTGGATATTGTAGCAAAGGCAGCAGTTCCTGTGATTTTTGCGACGGTTGGAATTATGATATACGGTGGATGGAAAGAACAGAAAGAGGCAGCCAAACATGGTCACGATGAGGGTGGAGGGTTTATGGGCATCGTTATTGAAGTGATACTTGTTAGGATAGTTGAAATGCTATCAAATATAATCAGCTATACCAGATTAGGGATAATGCTGCTAGTACATTCTGCCCTCTTAGTGACTGTGAACCAATCGTATCTACATGGAGGCGGGCTTGCAGTACTAATAGGTGGGAACATTGGAATTATGTTAATTGAGGGATTGATTGTTTACATTCAGACAATTAGATTACATCTATATGAATGGTTCCCCAAGTGGTATATTGGCGAAGGGGTTGAGTTCAAAAAATTAGTGCCTCGCATGCTATATTCGAATGTGATCTGGAGAAGTAGCAAGGAAGATGCCGGCCCACCATATAAGAAGGCTGACAAGATAGTGCAGGAGCAAAAAGTCTAATAAAAATACGTTAAATCGGAAAGATATCTTCCTTTCATGAATGGTGAAAGGAAAATATCAAATTAAGACATTTCGAGTAGCTGGATGAGAATATTAAATTCTGCAAGAACACACATTGGATAATGAAATAAAATTAAATAGAGACAGTAACCGGATTTAGGTAACATACGCCAATGATGAGGCATTTCGATTGTGAATAAGAATATCGTCTGAGATAACTGCTAATCCTATGAAATCCATTGTATTGGATCTAATACCCCGCAATGTTCCGCAATGTTCCGCAATCTATCACTAGAAAATGAATTATGTTGACGGGCAATTTATCAAATTCGTTGATTGGGAAGTATGCAAAAGGATTGTCAATTAGTGTAATCTATGCCTACTGTCAGACTAAAATGATCGACATAAAATGACATAATCTATTGTATTTAAGCATTTCTAATCTAATTTGTCGGATACAAGATAATTGAAAGGTGACATTTTAAAAAGGATTGAACTGTTAGACAAAGAACCCTGTATACTTTGATTTACCCATCATGCGTCCAGTATTATCACGTAAAATGATTGAACTTACCGGAACAACACTATGTATTCCAACAAGATAATGACGATTATGAATCACTGCAAGTACGTATTCATATCTCCAGAGAAGATATTTTTCCTTTTCGTTCATCAGATCTTTTATTGGTATTACTGGTTCAACAAATTGAGTTGCGTAATCATTATTTAGAGAACTATCGATACTTTCACTTCCACTTTTCTGTTTGTAGTCCCATAATTGGTAGCTATCCCACATCGAATCAATAGATTCAGGCCTATTTCTTGTATATAGCAAGCGGGGCCTAAATGCTATTATCATGCTTAAACACAACATAGAAATACCCAGAAAAAAATAGGCATCAGCAGCCTGGGTAATCGATTCATGTGTTATGAGTACCTTTATTCCCTTAAATTTGCCTTCTTGGGGTATGTTTAAACCATAAAATGGAAGAGCAATACCAGTAAAAACCAGAACAAGTCCTAGTATGGAGATACTTATCGGTATGACTCCTGCCCATATAACAGACAGCTCGACAAAGAAAAGTAAAATAATAGTTGCAGTAATGATGAAATTCTGCATTATAGATTCACTGGAGATTACTGTGACAACAGCAGAATGAAGAACAAATAAAAGTACTATACTGAGCAATCCTGGGACTAAGAGCGTAATCTTATTTACGAATATTCTTCGAAAAATATTGCGAATGCTTTTGTAAATTAAATTACCAGTTAGAACCTTCGCAACATCATCTGGATTCATAGATTTTATAAACCGCAGTCAAGGCATTAAATATTATGCAGTATGATCGCCCAATCACATAGACTATTTATAGCAATTCCATCATTCATTGTTGGTTAAGACACTAGGTCATTAATCGTAAGGGTCCGCGCACAGTACCTACATTCAAGTATAATGTTTTGTTTGTCTACAATGTCTAACGTAGATCTAATGTCTTCCTCGCTGTTACTGATACACTTAAGATTGGGACATCTGAAAATTCCTACTATAGAATCTGGAAGTTGAATTTTGCGCTTTTCAACTAGTTTATAGTCCTTTATAATATTGATTGTGGCCCGAGGAGCAATCAATGCAAGTTTATCTGTCTCATATTTCATCAAGAATCTATTTTCGATTTTGACAATATCTTTTTTTACGTGTTTGTTGCTAGGTACATTTAATGCAACTGTGATGACATTTCCATCTTTGCCAGTTATGTCGATGACGCGCAAGACTACTAATGCCTTCCCGGCTTCGATATGATCAATTACCGTCCCGTCCTTAATTCTTCGGACTAGTAGCTGACTTGCATCCGACATTCAAAACAAATTATGAATTCGAGGATAAAAGCGTTGGTCTATTGGGGAATCCGACAGGATAACGAATGCTCCAAATAGTAGTGGGTTATTGGATCGACCTAATCGACCCAAAACCCTACAGAGAACATTACGATATATCACATTAGATCTAAGTGTATGATAAGGAGAATATAAATTTCCTAATGTTAATATTCTTGGATTCCGAAAATACCCGAATTAGTTCTATTCATTTAATGTTATTCCATACTGACTGGACACCTATTCGCAGAATATACTCGGGATTTAGTACGGTTTATTATTTTTTCCTTTCTACAATATCCAGAAATCGAATGAATAGGTTCGCTAACATACCAGGCATGGGCTATCCCTCTTCCAAGGTCACCATGCTCAACGGATGTCCAGTTGCATTCCTGTGTTCTGTAGCGGTTTCCTTATCTGGAAATTGGTTATTACATTTATCACACTTGTATGCAGTATACATAACAAATGCTCTGTACTCTATTGGTTAATATTGTTTCATATTTTTGCTCATCAATTAACATATGTCTCAAATTCATCTGGGGATATCATGTACTAACTTCTGCGACAAAGTCGTCTCTGCTACTTGGTATAAAGATCATACGTAAAAATAGCAATATTCCCTGAAGGCAATGTGACGATAGAGCTTTGATTTGAGATCCAAAAATGGGAAGACTCGTCTATTTCTATAGAAGACTATTTACCTAGTATGGATCGGTACATGTGTTAAGATGGGAAAGACTAAGAGCGCGTCTAACCGAACTAAAGATCAGGATGAATCTATCCCTAAATGGGCTGAGGATGAGATCAAATCTGTTCAATTTGATCAGCCAGAGAACTTGACCAGAACAGGCTACATACTCGATATTTATGTAAATGACTATAAAATAGATATTCAGCTTTACGAATCACTTCCTGATGGTAGAAACATTATTGAGGGTTTGGATGTTCCTAGGTCAATGAATATAGGAGAATTCCTGAAAGGTTATGTATACGAGTTCAGGATAAAGATGTACAAAGGACCTCTTAGTGAAAAGGTCACAGAATTTTTGAGGACAAAGTTCAATCTTAATATGAATATAATTTATAAATTCGAGTTGCAGGAATTACAGCTCATGGATGTAGAATCTGAAACTGCTGAGAGTTTGGATAACGAAACAGACTGATCTTGCATAACTTTAGACTAACAAATTATACAGAATAGAATAGTTGCATAGATACAGTTGCCTGTTCACTAAATAAGGAACAGGATTCCTATATATTTACGGTGTCATTTCCGTCCTTCTTATCTTTCCAATCTTTTAATTCAGCGGAGGTTTTATCCAAATTAATATCCTTTTCATGTTTGATCTCGTTCGCGTTATATGCGTTGGATTTTTTCTCGGGGGAAGCTACGGAATCAGGAAGTACTGCTTTATTTACAAACCGAGAGTGTTCCACTTTCGTAACTGTGACTTTGCCTAACGCAAGTCTCATAAGGGCGATCCAAGTTATTACTAACGGAACATGATAAGATGCAATCCTCCATGCGATTATCACATTCAAGTGTGAGTTTATTGTTAGATCGTGAAATGAAGGGAGACTATTCAAATTCGAAATATATGCCCACATCCCCAGTTCTGCAAGTCCGGAGCCACCTATGGTGATAGGCAAATTTGATAACGCAGTAGATGCAGAGGTAGCCATAACTGAATCAAAGAGGCCAAGATACGGTCCGACCGTATCTATTAGCACCATAAACGACACGCCCTGTAGAATGAATGCCAAAAATGTAATTGCAATTCCTACAGCAAAGGTCTTGCCAGCAGTTTTCGAATTAAAGTTTTCTCTACTCATATGACATAAATCTGCAATTGCAGTGTTGATGGAGTTGATAGATCTTTGCGCCTTTTCTCTTGGAACAAACCTTTGAACTATCCGCAAAGAGAATGAAGGTAGTCTCAGTACACGCCGAGCAGAAAAGAACATTAATAGGAACCAGAAAACAAAGGTCGGAATCGTAATCGATATGACTATGATTCCAATGAAATAACCTCCATGTAGGATTGATACCGCACCAGCCATGAATGCAAGGAATGTACCAACGAACACATCAGCTACGATCTCCATCGTAGTGATCCAAGCGGCTTTGCCGGTTAACACACCCTTCTTCGTCAGCCATGCAATTCTTACCAATTCTCCTCCTACATAAGATGGTGTGGTTTGAGTAACAAACTGGCCTCCTAAGCTTGCGCAAAGGGTTTCACCTGTAGAGCTCACATTATGTCCTATGAATTTTTTAATGAAATATTTGAACCTGACTGCTTGCAGAAGGTATTTGCCCAATACCGACATAGAAGAGAAAATAAATGGAACTAGACCGACCTTAAAGATATCAGCTGGAGAAATATGAATAAAAAAAATCATAATTAGGAAAGGTACTATACTAGCCGGGATTGCTATCAACCGCCAGTTCAATAAGGCTCAATCATGGTCTACAATAGAGTCATATAATAATCAATAGAAACTAATAGGACAAAACCTCCTCATTGTTGGAAAGAAATCATATGGATGCTATATTTATAACTGGAACAGCGGGGTCGGGAAAATCTGCCTTAACATCAAGATTAATTCAATGGTATAAAGATAACAACGCTTACCCGGTGAGTCTTAATTTAGACCCTGGATCTTACAAATTGCCGTACGAGCCGGATGTGGATGTGAGAGACTATGTTGAAGTTAATACTCTAATGGACAAATATGATCTAGGTCCCAACGGTTCCCTTGTCATGGCAAGCGATCTGATAGCAACTCAACTCGATGAAATCCAAACTGAGGTAAATGAGCTGAATCCAGATTACGTCATAATTGACACACCCGGACAAATTGAATTATTTGCGTTTAGAGCTAGTGGACCATATTTTGTGACAAATTTTCAAGCAGATAATAAGGCATCGCTTTTTGTTTTTGACGGGATGCTCGTTTCATCACCTGTTAATTTTATTTCGATCTCATTATTGTCATCTGCTGTAAAGTTGCGATTGAAGATGGCACAAGTAAATGCCTTAACAAAACGAGATCTATTACTTGATAGGCTACAAGAGATACTCGAATGGTCCACTTCGATTACTTCTTTAGAAAAGAGTCTTGACAGTGAGAAAGATAGTGAGTATTCTCTTTTGTGCAAAGAAATAACAAGAAGTTATAACTTGGGAGGGTTCACAGAGGATCTTTTCGCAATTTCTAATCTCACAATGAGTGGAATGGTAAATCTGGTCGCGGCTCTTGCAAGAATACTTAATCAAGGGGAGGAAGTAAGAGACTGATATAGTGAATGGTCAAGCCCACCAGAAGTTCAGATGCCTCAAGCGAGCAGCGCACTGAATTCATATCTTGTAGTGCAGTTGCACATTCCTCAACTGCTAATCTGGGTCCTGGTTTCGACGTATTCGGACTAGGCCTTGATGCGTTCGAGGATACTGTCACAATTACAAGAGGAAAGAAGATAGAAGATTCCGTACCTCATGTCAATCTTACATTGTCAGGTGATGATATTGAGACAATTTCTCCAAACGCAAGCGAGAATACTGCTGGGCTAGTGGTTAGAAGGATGAGCTATGACCTTAATCTGAACGGCAAGACGAATTGGGCCCTCGATCTTCATATCTCAAAGAAAATACCCACCGGCTATGGAATGGGTAGTAGTGCTGCCTCAGCGGCAGCAGCAGCACTTGCATTCGATGGCTTATTCAATTTACAACTGTCCAAGAATAGGCTTATTAAGTATGCAGCTGAGGGGGAGATTGCTAGCGCCGGTACAATACATTATGATAATGTTTCTGGCTCTATGCTTGGAGGTTTTGTTATAGTTCGCTCCGCTCCGGAGATTGATTTCGTGAGACTTGATGTTCCTAACGATCTATTTCTGGCCATCGCAGTTCCTGTTATGAATGTTCCTCTAAAAAAGACTGCCGTAGCTAGGAGCGTCCTTCCCAAGACAGTTTTTTTGGACGATGTAATTCAAAACATATCTAATGCGAGCACGGTCGTAGCAGGCTTTGCACTGAAAGATACGAAGATGATTGCAAAAGGCATAAACGACCTAATTGTTGAACCATCGAGAAAACATTTGATCCCTGGATACGAATTGGTGAGGCGAAATGCGCTAAATGAAGGGGCCCTAGCCGTTACAATTAGTGGTGCAGGTCCTTCCATGATCTCTGTGCTTGATGATGAAAAGGCTGCAAGTCGTGTAGCTAATTCAATGGCTGAGGGATTTCTCGAGGCTGGTGTAAAAAAGACCAAAGCCATTGTATGTCGCCCGAGTGAAGGCGCGAGGATAGTAGACGTATCTAACTAGCATCTAGGAGAAGTGGTGACCTTAAATTTCGCATTCATCCTACATAATGCTGTAGAACAATCGTTAGACATCATGTGCGCCCTATCTCTAAATGTCAAGCTTCTTTCATCATAAATTGAAGCCTATTTCTTTCCTTTGCTTAGGAAGTCGGACATCATTTTCTGTCTGTCATCATGAGCGAAGCATAGAGCCCATCCATAAATTTCTAAGCGAAGCCCTGCATCGATATCCACATCCATACCTTTATTAATCAACATTTTACTGGTTTTAACTGCATTGATACTATTTTTAGTAATCTCTTTTGCAAATTGGATGCAATCCTCGATTAACCTTTTGTTAAGGGCCTTGGCTACTTCAGAACCAGCTGGGGTATTTGAAGATCTTGTCTTTTCAGTCTCGCTCTTGTCACTTGATCTTTTTGTTTGGTCCTGAGCAGGTCCTACTTGAGCATCGGACCCAGCAGTGGGTTCATCTAATTTCACTACTTTGTTTACAAGACCAATTTGGAACGCCTCTTCTGCAGTAATCATTTTGCCAGTAAATACCAACTCCTTGGCCTTTGCCGGACCGACGATCCTGACTAACCTCTGAGTTCCGCCCCACCCCGGTGGAATTCCTATTGTAACTTCTGGTTGGCCGATTTTGGCGGTATTCGCGGCAATTCGTATGTCACACACCAAGGCCAGCTCGCATCCGCCGCCTAATGCATACCCATTTATAGCTGCGATAACTGGTTTTTCCATTCTTTCTATCTTATTGAGAACACTTTGTGCAGAACTCGCATATTTCTCAGCTTTTACGGGGTCGATGTTAACCATGAAGGCTATATCTGCACCTGCACAAAATGCTTTTTCACCTGAGCCGGTTATAATCACAACCTTTATGCCGTCATCAACACCAACTATTTCAATGGCCCTCGATAGCTCTGCAATAACATCTGAATTCATGGCGTTTAGAGCTTCTGGTCTATTGATCCTAATGATTGCAATATCCCCTAAAGGTTCGATTTGTACATACTTCATACCACTAGACATAGTTACCGACATCTCTTACTTTAAATATAACCTTATCGACATCCAGATTCGTCTGGTAGTTTACGGTATTAGAATTGTTCATAAATAATATTGTAGACCGTCAATTAGCCATCGATTCAAATTAATCTTAAGATAAGTAATTTACGTAACTTTCTTCAGCTTATCTGTTAATTGTTGTAATCAGTTGGTAGCATTAGCTATTAGTAATATCTTTACGACTGACTAAGCCTGATTATCAATTGCGCTAGGATTAGACTTATTGAGATTATTACCATTTCGTTTGTCCTCTCCATCTGCATCACTCCAAAGATATTGAAAATAATCCTTCGCAAAACGAGCCAAACCCGGATGATCGGCCCAGATGGCTATAGGTTCGAAAGCACCATTATCATTTCTACCCTCAGCCAACAATATCACGACTTGTCTACTATCGCCTATGACCCCGCCACCAAACATATTGTTCTTGAGCCTTACGCTGGCAACTCTAGATATCATCCGCACGGTTTCTTGGCTTGTTTCTTCAGAGGCAAGTACTGTAATTCTTACACCTTTTTCGTGAGTCATTCTTAGGAGAGGCTGGATAAGCTTTGCGATATCCTCTGCTACCTGAGGTAGTGCTATAAGCAACTCTTGTTCGGAGGATTCAATAATTTCGTTCACTTTGGCAGCAATATTATAAATACCACGTACAACCCATATCTCAGGCTTTTCTTTCATGCCGCTCTTTTCGTATATCGGCATTAGCTCACTTTGAATCAGGTTTTGATTATCGCGTATAACATTCTCCATTCGCATCTTCATAGCATCAAGCGCTGTTGAAGGAGATTTTGGGAAGAACTTCTGTGGTCTAGAGCTATCTGACTCGAGCCAGCCATTATCCTCTAAACTATTTAACACTTCATAAATCTTTGAATATGGCACACTTGAAGTCTTGCTAATCGCAGCTGCAGTCATTTGACCGTACTCTAATAGGGCCATATATACGCGGATTTCATAGCCTGTCAGACCAAGGCTCTCCATTGCCTTCTTTGATTTGTCGCTAATACTCATGTCTAGGGGTTAGAATACAATTAAATTTTGTAATATATTTACCTTTAAGGCCGATAAACCTCACTTCTAGAATATTTTTATTTATCTTTTTGGACATTTTGTCTAACTACCCATTCACCTTAGGAGTAGGTAGGTTATATTTATATAGATAAAATGTGCAGCTCGTAAAAGGTATTGTAGGTAATTGACCATGGATTTAATTCAGATTTCGAATCTATCATCAAGGGCAACTGATCTATCTAAACATTCCATAAGGTTCACCCAGAGTATATGTCCAGATTGTAATATGATCTTGGATGCAGAAGTTTTCGAACGAGGAGGACAAGTCTTCATGACCAAGAATTGTCCCACTCATGGTGAGTGTGAGGAATTGTATTTCGGATCTTACGACATGTATAAAAAATTCAGCACATATTGGAAGGATGGAAAGGGAGCTCAAGCACCGAATGTTATGATCGATAAATGTGCATGTCCAACAAATTGTGGGCTCTGTACAAATCACTTGTCGCATTCAGGCTTGGCAAATATGATAGTAACCAATAGATGCGATTTGACATGTTGGTATTGCTTCTTCTACGTCAAGAAGGGTCTTGAAGGCGCATACTTGTATGAACCAACCCATGAACAAGTAAGAGCAATGATGAAGACGTTGAAAGCTCAAAAACCAATTGCAGGAAATTCAATTCAGATAACCGGGGGTGAACCGATGCTAAGAGATGACATTACTGAGCTGATTCGCATAATGAAAGAAGAAGGTGTTGACCATATTCAGATGAATACGAATGGCATAAAGTTGGCACTTTCTCCTGAGACCATGAGACAGATAAGAACAGCTGGTGTTAGCAATCTTTACCTTTCGTTTGATGGAGTTACTCCTAGAACTAATCCAAAGAACCATTGGGAAGTTCCATATACCTTAGAATCTGCAAGAAAGTGTGGAATGACGGTTGTATTTGTGCCAACTGTGATTAAATCCATTAATGATCATGAATTGGGAGGAATAATTGGATATGCACAAAAGAACATGGATGTTGTGCATGCAGTTAATTTCCAGCCTGTTTCATTAACTGGCAGAATGACAAAGAAGGAACGGGAAAAGTATAGAATCACGATCCCTGATTGTATCGAAAGAATTGAAGAGCAGACAAATGGTCAGATCACTACTGATGCATGGTTTCCAGTTCCGTCATGCATGCCAATGACCGACGTCATAGAAGCTTTTTCGAAGAAACCGAAATACGAACTTTCTATTCATTTCGCGTGCGGTGCTGGTACATATGTTTTCGAAGACTCGGAGACAAAGAAATTAACTCCACTAACTACTTTTGTTGATATTAGGGGATTGCTGGAATACTTTGAAGAAAAAAGTGATGAAATAAAATCAGGTTCGAATAGATATTTAGCAATATTTGAGGTAATGCGCAAGCTCAACCAGTTTGTCGACAAAAGTAAACAGCCTCGCGGCTTGGATCTTGCAAAAATGTTTTCCAGTATTCTCTTGAAGCAGAATTTTGACTCAGTTGGGTCATGGCACGGGAGATCACTATTTTTGGGAATGATGCACTTTCAAGATAAATATAATGAAGACCTCGAGAGACTACAACGATGTGACATACATTATCTTACTCCTGATCTTAGAATAATCCCGTTTTGTGCCTTTAATGTCATTCCAGAATGGTACCGAGATAGAATCCAGAAGAAGTACAGTATTCCAGTAGAGGAATGGGAAAGAGCTCAAGGTCACACGCTAGAAGCAGGTTTATATAGGGGCCTAATGCGACGGGGGAAACCAGAAGCTGAAATGGGATGCGCCCTGTCTGAGATGCACAAAGCTGCTGCCGAGTCTGCCGGGGCTGGCGATGATCACAGAGGCATCGAGCTGCGTAATGGTATGGCTGGGGCCTAAGGAACCTTTAAACAAGTATCTGTACAAAGCGACCAAATCTGTCATAGCAGGAGATTAGGCCTTATCCCACCTTATAGTGGTTACAGGTTCAGAAGTGCGGAAAGCAATGTCTCCAAATTACTGAAAGGGCAACCGCCATACCGTGCAACCTAAAGTAGAATTGTTAAAATCACAACGGATCTCCGCAATTGTGGATTCCGGTTTCGTGATAATTTCGGCGGTGCAATATTTTATCTCTTAATTATAACAATCACTTTTATACAACCATCCGGAAAGTATGATCGGACAAACGATGACGAAACCAGCCCTACTGAGGTTCCAGTGATGTAGATCTTGAGTTTGGAGTCTGTCTAGGTTAGTAGATACATATCCTGCTGTTGTAAGACGTAAGGTCATAAACTTGATAAGTGGCTAAATCTTTTTATATATCGCAAATTGGTTCATATCGAAACGACTGCATCACTTGAGAGTTTTCGACAATTTATTATCTTTAGTACATGCAGATCCTTCATTCCTGAAATATATCTCCGAGATTATGAGGTTTTTCCAGAACGTGAAGAGGGTCCAGGTGCTATATATATAGAAGCGGCTGATAAAGTTACGCTAAAAAGGATTCGTGAAATGACATTCGTTAATGTCAAAGAGATTCTTGGGATTATCTATTCGTCAAAGAGTGGTAATACTCAGCTAAAGTGGAGGCAAACTAGGAAAAGATCTGGAAAAGTACAAGGCGAAGCTTCGGCTAATGCTCTTGTTAATCTCGTACAATCCGGAGTTCTTACTCAAGAATGGGTAGATGGTTATTTGAAATCGCCTCAAATCAAATACACGAATAGTGAACAAGGGTCTTCAGGCTCCATATCTTAGGCGAGCTACGAAGTTTTGAAGGGAAAAGAAGAAGTAGAATGAATAGCGATCTAGAGAAATTTTAGTCCTTTTCTATGATCATTAAGGATGTAAAAGGATCCTCCGAAAAGGCTTATTACGTTATTCCAGAGGATGCAGATGATCTATTCACAGTAAGAAGGATAATTGAGAAAGATGATCAAGTTATTTCTGTCACAAGCAGAGTAATTAAACAAGTGAAGGAATATTCAAGACCTGACAAAGGAGATCGCGTCAAGATTAGAGTCGCCCTCAATGTCGAAAAGGTTAGCCTTGACAGTCTTGTTGATCGATTACGAGTTTCAGGCATTATCACAAATACTGACAACGATCTAGTTCCAAGAGGAGCGCATCATTCACTTACTATTCAGATAGGTGATTCTATAACTATCGATAAGAGGAGGGAGTGGCAAGCTTCAGAAATCGCTATCCTAAAGAGATCTCTAGGCAATGTGGGCTCGAGTTTTATTCTCGTAGCAATTGATAACCGCGAGGCGGCAGTTGCCAAGCTTTCTGGAACGCATCTAAATATTATTCAGAACATATACTCTGGTTATAGCGGGAAACGATATCCACAACATTCCCTGCACGATAGCCAAGAGACCTTTTTAGGTGATATTGCCAGGATGATCAGATCTCTAGATAGAACCGGTGGTGAGAACATTAGTACAGGAATTGAAGCAAGAATACTTGTCTTTGGTCCTGGAGAAACGAAACGTAATCTCTATAACTTCCTAATGACAGATAAGCCATCAATCAACAATGAAAGGCTATCGATAGTTAATGGAGTAGATGTTGCTGGTGAAGACGGAATACTAGTATTTCTTCGCTCAGATTCAGCCAAGGATGTTATGATTACAAGTAAAATTGTTGCTGTTTCAAAAATCATAGATGAAATAATGCGACAAGTACAAAAGGGGGTCCTGAAATACGCTATGGGTATAAAGGAAGTTTCAAACGCGGCCTCTGTAGGAGCTATTGAGAGCCTTGCCTTTTCTGATTCTATATATTCAAATGCGGAAGAAGATACAATAATACAGCTATTAAATAAGGTCGAAAGACATGGTGCAAGTACATATGCAGTTGATTCATCAACTGACATGGGACTCCGAGTGTCTTCGCTAGGTGGAATAATAGCTGTGTTAAGATACCAGATTTCGTAGCCTTTTTCACTGTTTTTGTATCTATAATAGAAGAATCAAGACATTTGTAAGTATCACATAAGTTGAAGGGAGTTAAAGATGAAGATGAATTATAATTCTTATTTCTTGCCAGATTTTTTCAGCTTGTCTTTTTGGATCGCGTCCGGATTGCCCGACGTCGCGCTATTTAACCAAGAAAGATACGCCTTAGAGAATCTGTTCGTTTTTAGCTCTACAATTTCAGGAACCTCATATGGATGAATTTTTTCTATTTCATGTATAAGAGCGGGTACTCTTTTGCGTGTTGACTTGAATAGGGCCAAGTACTCTTCATGAATTTCTAGCTTACCCTTCCAAAGATATAGTGAGTTGATTTTAATCACGTTTATGCATGCACACAAGTGTTTATCCAAAATCAACTTTCTGGCTGCAGCTGAAAATATGCGGGGCTTTGGAAATGTAGATACTAATATGACGCCATCCTTTCCATTCTTTTTTAGAAGAGTCTTCGATGCCACATACTTAGGTAGTCCTACTTCTAGTAATACTTTCCAAAGACTATTTATGGTTCATTACACAGCAAGACCTTCAGCATTTAGTTAGCAAAAGCAGTTATTAGAATAGACCAGAGAAATTTTGGATAAGATCATTTCATGGGACGATCAATTATATCAGTCATTTGTGTGTCTAATGCATTATTAGTTTATAATATCACATATTAAACTAATTTACGTTTAAGTTGGTCAGGAATGTAGTAATGAAGGAAAACGCGGAATTGGCAGATGCTTCCTGTACATCGTTCTACGAAGTAAGTTAATTTAATGCCCGGGGTATTTTTATGAACTCGCAAAATCCCTTTGTTTAGCAATTGACCTGTGTCAAGCTTTTAATGCCCTCATACGAATTCAAAATATTTCCGTTAGCGTGTAAATTAAGTTATTTCACGCGGTAAGTATACCAATAAAAGCTATGGATAGATAAATATGGTGTCGCTAGATTATTAAGGATCACAAAAGTTCATCCAGATGTGATGTATGCTCAATTATGCTGAAAGCCATGATAATCCTTTTACTAGTTCTTGAGGTGAACTTCTCGATCGAGTCCTTATTGCAAGGATATGTCATTAGCCCTGCTGCGGCTACTAACGAATCTTTGCTAAGGGTTGTAGATCATAAATGCGTCAAAGAGGTGGAAATCTTGAGTTGTTCAGGTAGGGTAAATAACGTAGGCTCTGCAAATACTAACCTTGTGGATCTAATAATTTATTTAAAAAATAACAATGGGAAAATCACGAATATGATCGAGACAACCACACGACCACTTATCATTGCATCTAGCGGACATGGAATATACAACATAACTGTCAGTCAATCACGATTAACACCTGACTGGGCAAGCTCCGGGGCGTTTGCATTTTCCAGATGAATTGCAATTCTACTACTTCTGGTTTATTAATTGCTATGTGTAAAGTATTGAATTGAACCTGGACTACGTCCAGTGTGTTCTAAAGATAGTCAGTCTCCTTTACAATGCGAATTCAAGTTTGAATTTTGTTGGAAATACAGGAAGTTCAAATCGAATCAAACTATAATAGAAATACATAAGAAAGTTCTGATAATTTATGCCAAAGAATCCTCCACCCGCAAATCCTGCATCCTTTTAAGGGAAAAAACTATCTCATGATAAGTACTAAAAATATGTAATAAGAGATTCTAAGACGTCGTACGTATAGCTAAGATAATTAATAATTTGACTTTGAGAACTAAGATTGTCTTACAATGTATGACGATGTATCACAAGTGTAGTTTATATAGTGAGAAAAAACCTTAAACCTAAGTTTCAATGCCTATGTCAAATAATCTAGAATTTAAGTTCAGGGCCCTGGTTGTGTTCTTATCTTTTTTTTCAAGTATGTTTTATTTGAACACTAGGAGACCTGTTATTGGAAGTTACTTTTTGATAGCTACGGTAGCTCTCTTAGTACTGTCTACAATATCCTACAATAGTCCAAATTCTTTTAATCTATACGCAAAGTCTGACAATAATGATAATGCGAAAAATAATGATAATGCTAAAATTACTGACTCTAATACAGACGGCTCTAATAATGGAAATTTGCAAGCGAATGACAATACTGATAGTTCGG
>JANWJI010000129.1 GCA_025449515.1 Nitrososphaeraceae archaeon
ATGGAGTCGATAATAGAATTTCAAAGGTTAAAGGATGCATCGGCTTAACCAGAATTCTGATCCAACATAGAACAAGACCCATCACTAAATCATTTTTCAGCTTTGATCAGTTTGGCCGATTTCAAAACTAATCAAAAAAATGATAGTAGTCATGACCTGGCATCTGGATTCTTGACTGGTTTTAGAGGTGGGGGAAGCTTTTCCAATTTATGGTTTGGATTAGCAAGATAATGTCTAGATGCACCTTCTCCGCTCAGAACAATGTTGCAATTTACGCATTTATATCTTATCGCCAAGTCTTACCCAAGCTATATAGTGTATACATGGCTAAAAAGGATACTGAATGATACCCCTGAGTTAGCGGAGTCTAATAATCTCTCTAACATCAGGAACTCCAGACCTTATCTTTAATTTGTGGTAAATCGTGCTTGCAATATTTTCAGATTTCGATTTTTCTCCATGGTTCACCAAAACCCTCTTTGGTTTCACCCTGGAAACAAAGCTAAGAATTTGGTTAAAATCACTATGACCACTGAAGCCATCGATTTTCTGGGTAGTGCACTTAACTGGAATAACTTTCATCTTGCCATTTTTATCCATCATACTTATCTCGTTCATTACACCATCTATGACTCTCCTACCAAGTGTGCCGTTTATTTGATACGAAACAAAGATAATCTTGTTTTTCTCGTCCGGGGCTATCTCCTTAAAATATTCTACAGATGGGCCTCCTTCTAGCATCCCTGAAGTTGCCATGATGATTGAGGGATTCTCATCGTTGAAAATATCCTCTCTTTTCCTAGTACCATTTACTATAGTGAAGTACTCCGACTGAAATGGGTTAATGCCTTCGGCTACAGACTTACGAACATTATAACCCAAATAATGTGCATACGACATGTGGATTGCGCTGGCTTCAGAGATCATTCCTTCGATGTAAATGGGAGACTCTAATAAACGCCCTTCTTTCATTTCCCGATCGATGACCAGCATTATCTCTTGTGCCCTGCCCACAGCCGGGACTGGTATCAGTACCTTCCCACCACCTCTCAATGTATCATTGATACTCTCTGTAAAGCCTTTGTAAACCAATGACTGCTCTGGCATAACGTCTGTAGAATTCCCGTATGTACTTTCAGTGATAAGCGTTTCTACTCTAGGATAGATAGAAAGAGCATTATCTAGGAGCTGAGTTCTGGCATATTTATAATCTCCAGAGTACAGAATGTTGTGTGCACCAGAAACGTTTAGATGGACTGTTGCGCTACCCATAATATGACCAGCGTTATTTAATGTAACCGTAATATCTGGCGAAATATCCGTAGGCTTGCCATATGGCAATGTTATACATCTTTTTATGACTTCGTTGACATCTCTCGCTTCGAAGGGAAGATATGTCCCATTGTTGTTGGCGATCTTTATTGAATCCATTTGCAATAGAGTCATCAGGGGTAATGTTGGTTCAGTACAATAAACGGGGCCTTTGTAGCCGTACTTGTACAAAGTAGGTAGAAATCCCTGGTGATCTATATGTGCATGACTAATAATTACTGCGTCAAGATCGTTTAGGTTGAATGTGAACCAATCAAGACGTGGATAGGCGTTCAAGGCTATATCTTCTCCCGGATTTATTCCACAATCTAGCATTATCTTGCTCTCGGGCGTTACCACGATGAAGCAGGATCTTCCCACTTGTTTCACTCCGCCTAAACAATACAACATAACTTCATGTTTACTTGTACTCGAATATGGTGATATTGGAGGGGTTCTCTGATTGGTTGAATTTGTGCTAACAATTTGATTTGGTGGAGATGAATCTCCGCCTTTATCAGGTAATCCGTACTCATTGGTAAAACTCGAAACGTTTCTACCTGTATCGATGCTCTTAACAGCAGCTGAAATTGTCATAAGCGGTTTCCTGAAAATCCTAGTTCCCACGCGCTGATAGAAAGCTGTTCTCTCCTTTGCAGAATTCTTGAGCATTGAGTGTATCAAGGTTATGCTGTTCGAAGGAATATGCGGTGATTGCCTTGTATGCGCAATCCAGCCTGTAGACTCTGCTATATTGACAACCATATCAGGATCTACAATCTTAGGTCGATTCAATTCCAAGATGATCTCCCCTGTTGCATCGTCACAAAAGATCGCGGAGAGTAGTACGTCTTTCGGAAGTAGTTTTGAAATCCTAATCCTAGCTTCGTCCTCACTGATCCTGATAGATGGATCAGTTCTGACAACGATTCTCTTCTTTAGCGACTTAGACAACGAAGACAAATGCATAGTGAGCTCAGTGAGTGAGAACCTAGGATTCTTAGTGTAGATAGCAATGCTGGGCCCTTCAAATCTAGCACCTGTAATCTTTGATTCCGATGGTACTGATTCAGATACCACAGCCCATAATGCATCTTGATCGTCCGAAGTAACCTTCATAACATGCCCGGAAGCATTAGTAGGGGTATCTTTGGGCGGTTCGGTGTCCAACACAATTCGAGAATTCTCAGCTTGAATATTGTTATCCAAGACATTTCTTGTTCTCTTCATGTTGCTCCTATTCTTAGGTTGAGCGTTTCTTTCTCCTTTTTCCGATTTGTTGCTATTTTCTCCTTGCACAATTACTCTTCTTCTGGCCACCGCGGGAGCATATAGCCCAAAACTTTACCTATAATCAGTTGGCAAAGTCTAATAATTTTAAGTCAATACTTTTCCGCAAAAAGCCATATAAACTGTGGTCTAATCATTAATAAATATTTTGCCATGCTTCCTAACCCCAAGCTTTCAATCCGGATAATCTAGGATATAAAGTAGTATTTTGCGATACAAATGTAATTTCCGAATACGACTACATAAAGAATTCACAGACAATCTAAAATCCAATTCACTATCGCCAATTCCTATAATGTGGCTAACCACCGAAGGAGAGCTAACCTAATGTGCAGTGAATCTGTCTTTTTGTTTGACTAGTCAACTAGAATTGGTTTGACCTCAATTTTATCTCGAATTTGCACGAAGAAACAAAGGAACGCTTTAGCTTATAAATAATGCTCTTAGCGAACCCTGCAATATCTCCTTTCTGAAGCAATGGGTAGCGATATAAGCTATCAAAGCCGGCGTACTGCTGATTTTAATTTCTATCTCTACAAGCAACCTACAAATCCTGCAGCTTCCAATCTTATTTACAAACTACGGATAACATAGTGTCTCGTCCTAATCAAATTCCGGTTATTGACGAGTGCATAGACCAGCACTTATCCTACACCTCCTTAAGTCTCTTTTCGTCGAATGACTTGGAATTGTACCAATTATATCTATAGAAGTCGAGACACCATTCATGAAATAATGTGTTTGCTTCGCCGTCGCTAGATCGGCCAGAATATAAGGAATTCATATCGGTGATGCCTTTGGTATTAGGAAATAGTACAGTTGCCTGTCTTTCATTCAATACCACGGCCGTTGTGATCTTATCAATCATTCTTCTCTCCGCAATCCCGCTTTTCAATAAATCAGGAAAATCAGAGGCTTTGAGCAGGTCAAATCCCTTTTTAGGTATTACCGCGTTTTGTGGAAGGATATAGCTGAACTTAACCCCGTCCTTTTTTATTTTAGAAATTACTGCCTCTATAAGTTCGAAAGGAATCTGAGGAAGCATGGCGTAAATGTATTCTGAAGAGCTATCATATAGCTTTTTCCACAATTCTAGGACGGCTACAAATCCATTGACATATTCGGAATCATCCAAGGAGCCAATTCTCTGTACAAATTTCATTGGGAGGTCACTGAGAATATGCTCTGAAAAATATGACCTGTTTCTCGAGAGGAAGCCAAAGGTTGAAATGTGTTTGATGATGATATTCCCAAATGTAGTAAGGAAAAAAGACCCACTGGAATCCTTATATATTATTCCGGCTTCAGACAACCTATTAACATTTCTGTGAACTTCCTGCATAGTAACACTTAGATCTCTTGCAATCTGTGCAAGCCTTAGACTGCCTTGGTTTAACTTGAAGAGGATGGCTAACCTCTGTTCACTAGCTAACTCGAAGAAAATTCGCTCTGTATGCTCCAAATAGCCCTCATCTGGATACTTATCATTGTCCACATTTGAATCCAATTTATACGACTATGAGAACTCTAGAGAATTATACTTTTTGTTGGTGTTGGTCCTGAATCGCTATGTCCCTATGCATATCATTCGTCTATCCTGTTCTGTTATCACGAATTTTATTGTACAGCTCGCGTTCCTTTTCCTATTGACAAAATTTTCACATCACCAATAATTTAATCCACTATTTTCTTTCCATAGATGTATTCTTTGATGCAACCACGGAAAGAAATTCAAATCTCCCTTCCTAAATTCTGATTTCAGTATTCGTATTATCCTTTGCGACACTTTACCAGGCTCCCCGTACAGGTGTTTCTTATTCCTTAACTTAATCCCAAGACCTTCTCTTTGGTTATATGCTTGATTTACAAAGGCTGAAATCAACTCATTACTCACAGGCGGAATCAAGATATTGCTTCTTGCATCGAAAACAGTTTCTGGGCGATCCGTATTGAGCCGGACAGTCAATGACATTACTTTGTCAAAATACAGTAATTCTTCTTGCATAGATCCAGAGTCTGTCATCTCGGCCCAACAATGTCCACTATCTAGGAATTCTATGACATGGGAGTATTCTTTCCATAGGGGAGATATAATAAACTTCTTAGGGTAATTATTTGCTAGTTTTTGTAAATATCCATCAAGATTAAAGGATTTAATCGCAGCTTCAGTGGCGTTTAGCATGAGAAAAATAATACGTTGTTGACTATGCCTTACCAATTGGCCAATTGAATTCAAAATGGACATAAACCTGCGCCTCGTTAAATTTTCTCTCCTGTGAATATCAACTCGCAACCACTCATCTGATTCTAACAAAGGATAAAGATCAAAAATGCTCCGTGAGGTCTTTTGCCGTCTTTTCATATTAATGGCGTCCACTACTGAGTTCCCTACAGTATGCACGTACTCTGCCGGATATCCTTCCCTGATTAAATTACCCTTGTTTAGATTAGTAGGCGCAAAGAAATATTGTGTCCCCGCCGAACAAATCCAAGTATCAATTTGTTCTGGAAAAGGCTCATCTCGAGCAATGAACCAATCTCCATAGAGCTGAGAGCTGACCAATTTTTCTATAACACCTCTACTCGGATCCTTATACTTTGTTATATTCTTCATTACCACTGGGCTCATCGACCTCAGTCCAGCTTCATTTTGAGCTACCTTTTGTCCTACGCCAAATACCCAAGCTAAGGGTGCAATACCCGCGACTATCGTATCTCCATGAACAACGGGTAAAACTCGGATATCGTTTCCATATTTTTTTTTGCAATATCTTCCGAAGGTACCGAACTTCATGATTAATTCGCTCGCTTTCTCCATAAGATCTCCTCGGATCTGAAGATTACAACCTATATGTTCCTGAATTTCGAATTCATTGATACCAAAGCCTAGTAACTTGTCAAAATGCTGCCCAGTATTTATTACAAATATCGGTATATGAGATTTAGAGGCTTCTAGGATGAGCGGGGCTTGCTTATAGAAGTCTGGTTTAGTACCTATAACTATTGACAAGATTGGACTATTATTGTTTAAAGAAAGATTGAATACATTTTCCAAAACTGACGGAAATAGAGTTACTGGCTTGACCTTTCGATCAAAATGAATTTCGCTAACTTTGGTGGCTTTTCTTGGCATTACTCATATGCCTCTAATAGTCTTGCTGATGAAATATTTGGGAGATTCCTGATCGACGACATAAGATTTGGTATGAAACGCGGAAATGATCACTATTTATGTGTTTAAATTAAGCTAAATTTGTCGTAACTCACATGCTAAGATCACCTTTCCAACTTTGCATATGAGAGCATTTTGCATTGGCTATCCACTCCGCTGTCTGGTATTGATCTCCCCTGAAGATACGGAATCCATACTGGCCAATGTGAAATACAGAAAGCCATTAGCCTGTATGGATCTTCAACCAGATTATCTTACGGACTTATGATGTTGAGAAACTTCCTATTAAAAGATGCGCATATTTATGTGCTATCTTTATATCTTAACTTTTTGTGAGATCATTTTTCTAGTTTCTGATCATCTTTAATAATATGATCCTCAGCGGAATACCCAAGGTAAGAGGAACGATGCTACCACTATTGCTGTCATCACAGCACTCAAAATGAGAGATGCGTTTTTTAATCTCTTCGTTCGCGTCTTTAACTTCTCTTCAATTAGTGAATTATATAGTTGGCCGCCATCAAGAGGCCCAATTGGGAGCGCATTAAATATACCCACATTGAAATTCACGAACCAAAGCCAGAACAAAAAGTTCGAAAATATCGGATAGCTTTCTCCCAATACGCTAGAGGAGTATTTTGGAGCCATCAAATCTGAATAAGGCACAGAGCCTTGTACCATCGTAGGCGGAAGCAATAGAGCTATCGGATTTGAACCGAATGCTGATTTATAGCGACTTAATACTGTTGTCGGATCAGGAGCAACATTAGTGATGGTGACACCTAGAATGCCCTTATCTGGTTCGACGCTCTTCGGCAGGTTTGCAATATGTGTTATCAAATCGCCCTTTTCATCTTTCCAGGTGATCTTAACGCTAGAACCCAGATTCGATCTCAAAAGTCGAGTTAGATCTTGGATATCTTTGACTTTGGCTTGATCAATATTCTGGATTATAGATCCCTTTGCTAATCCTATAGACTGAGCTATTGTTCCATCACCCACACCCAAGACCTGAACACCGTATTTTGGGACTCCAGTAACTGGCAAGACCGTCAGGTTAGAAACGATTAAAAATAGGCCTAACAAGCACACCCCAGCAAGTATCATGTTATTCATTGGACCTGCAGTTAGAACTGCGCTCTTTTGCTTAAGAGATGTTCTAGCTAATTCCTCTCGTTCTATATTGACGAATGCGCCTATCGGAATTCCTAGAATCAGAACGAGTCCCGTTGATTCAACCTTTATCCCATATATTCTGGCAACTATCCCATGCCCGGCTTCATGAACAATTATGGTAATTACAAGTGCTATCCAGCCGTAAGTCCAAGGTAGATATGGATTGAGGCCAGGAATCAGCAAATTCGATTGAGGCCCAGCATCTCGCACACCTGCCCTCGCTACACCGTTAGAGAATAACACCATCATTGAGCCTACAATAAGAAATATTGCTAAGGCGGTAATGAGGGGCATCAGGTAGATATTAAATTTTGCATAAAATTTTGCTGGTCGAGTAGCTGCAATTTTATCAAAAAAGCTTAATCCGTAAGGAGTATGAATCAGTATTAAAGGGAATTTAACCTCCGCTCGTACTTTCCTTGTACTTTTCTGTTCTTCCAACCACAAACTTTAATGCACACACTGTATTTAAATCAACTCGTTTAAATAGTCCAGTCATTGGATGTATCTCATCAGCACCA
>JANWJI010000130.1 GCA_025449515.1 Nitrososphaeraceae archaeon
ATGTCAAACGATGTAGAATCATCTAAAGCCGATATCCAATCATTAGCTAAGAATATGGGAAATATTCAGAAATCGATTTCGGATATTAAAAGCTCTGTAGATCGTTCATATATGATTGCGATGGTGGGTATTGGTGCAGGAGTTGCTGGGATTATAATAGCGGCTGTATCGCTATCCCGCAAACAAATACTTGGTCTTCACTGAACTCATATTATGTACTTTTAAAAATTAAGCTATATGTATCCAGCGCTATCTATCTACACAGACCTTAACCCATCTTCATATTATTATTCTAGCCCAATTCAGACTCGATACTCTGGCGCCCAAAACTTAATATGTCGCTAGAGATATTACTAGCGATACATGAAAGAAATTGTTTCAAAGTGGTTAGGGAAAGTAGGTAGCTCCATACCAAGAGGATTTTCTAGATATTACATTTTAAACCTGTTGAAAGAACAACCCATGTCCGGAAAAGAAATTATCAACAGAGCAAGTTTACAAAGCAGTGGGAAGTGGAAGCCTTCGCCAGGCCTAATCTATCCAATACTAGGAAGACTACTTCAGGAAGGGTTAATCAAAGAGGATGGCGATGGTAGATACAAGATTACGTCCAAGGGAGTGGAAATGGCCGCTGACATTGATTCTATAGGAAATATTGTAAAAAAACAGCTTGATGTGATGCTTAAGGTTGGTGATACTGGCAAATTTATGGCCCAGGATTTGATCGATAGAGCTTCTACTATTGGATCGGCAATAAGTTCTAATTTGGACAAGATGACTACTGAAGAGCGAATCAAATACAAGCAGGTTCTAGCACGAGAATTACGTAAGGTGGAAACTGGCAAAGACACTGATGAAAATATTCGGAATTTGAGTGGAAAATCAATAGATGTGGAATAGGCGGCCCAATCGCATAATAATATAGTTCCAATCATCTTACTTAGCTTCTCGTTCGTAGGCGTAGTCTAATCAGTAAACATCAATATGTATCAGTGGGCACAGTTCAGGCATTACAGTTCGCTCAAACTGATTGATATCTTTGGCTAATATTTTAAATAGACTGGAGCCAACAAGGTCGATGATTCGCTGACAAAAACCCTGTCTGAAATGTCTTAACAATATGATCCTCTCCGCATATATCAATCAGTACATATTCATGTTTTTTGTCACAGATACACGAATCCATCTCTAGTTCGCATCTCAATTGTTATCTACCTTAGTAATTAATTATTAATTCTAGAAATTACACAAGGTCTGCTCCTTGTCTGGTCTTTTGGATAGTGTCTTATAAGAATTAACTATCTGATGATGGTAGATCTCCTCGTCGAAATTGGTACGATCTCGCAAGTGATTCTCTATTCTTCTAATAGGATTAAAATCAAGAGAATCTTTATATCTTCATCAATCTAGGATATTGAAAAAACATCCAGATTGTAAATATGAACCATAAACTGAAGGTATCATGCAAAAATCATATTATCTACTGCAAACAAAAAATCATCTTGATATCCGCAAATCTCTTCCTTAGAGTTACCATGCTGGTGTTGGCTGCTACTGCCATCTGTTCTTGTGTTATTCTTTCCCCTTCTGTTACACATGCAGCATAGAGCACAGCAACGGCCAACGCGTTTGGATGCTTTCCTATAGCCATATGGTCTTCCTTAACTCTGGCTAACATCTCAAGTGCTCTCCTATACGTTCTCTCACTGACTCCAGCTTTGCTGGCTATCTTGGACAGATAGCTACTAGTATGTACTGCTGGAAGCGACTGAAGTTTGAGATGTCTAACTAGTAAGCGATAACATCTGCTCACAAATGTGAGATCGCTATTTATGACAGTAGAAATTTCATCAAGTGTTCTAGGCACACTTAGCTCTCTACATGCAACATATACCGAAGCAACAACCATTCCCTCGATTGATCTGCCTTTTATCAAATTTTTGTCCAGTGCTTTTCGGTAATAGTATGCGGCCTTTTCTATCGCTGCATCTGTTAGAGAAAGTTTGTCTTTAATTCTAGACATAATTTCAAATGCATTATTTAAGTTTCTAGCTGATCTCTTATTATTAAACGTAGAAATCCTGTTCCAACGACGCATCGCTTTTACTTTGCTAATTTGTTCCTGGGTGAGTGCAGTCCCATTTGCGTCAACGTTCAAGGCCGATATAAGAGTAGACAGACCCATATCGTGAATAGCAAGCGAAGTAGGCATTCCGGTCCTCTCTTTTAATTTTACATCTTCAAATTTATGGATTCTCCATTCTGCCTCTAAAGATTGCATATTATCGTATATCACCATCCCACAATTACTGCAGACTATTTCACCGACCTCTGCATCAAAGACAGTAAGGTTACTATTGCAAAGAGAACAAATATTCTTAGAATCAGAAGTGGTGTTTCCATGTGCTAAAAAATCCTGCTTCTGTACGTTAAGGTGTTCTCCAGATCTCTGAAAATGGTCGGATTCTCCGCATAATGATGATCTGTTATACACAAATCTACATACCTATTACTATAATGAAAACGTTTGCTTTTAATTTTCTTCGCACAGAACCAATTTGAATATCTAATACAAATATGAGTCATATTGCATTTCATTTACAAAAACTAAATTATGAACGACAGTTTCTAATTATGGCCACATAGTAATAAAGATCTCTAATTTTTTAAATAGTATTGCATAATCACTTCAATGAATCTTGGTCCTATTCCCAAGTGATTAATTTGAATCACGCATAACATGAAGAGTTATTTAACAAATGCGGATTTGATTTTGTATGTCAAATTACATCTATACCATAAGTTCAGTTATTTGCTGGTAATTACTATTAGTAGTGATGGAGGTTCTTGTAATTACTTTTCGATAAAAGTCAGAACAGGACTGACCGAAGACATGGTATGATGACTTCCAATACATGAGTATATCTGTATCAATGAAGTATTAAGACTAGTAACAGAATCAAGATCCCGTGAGCCCGATTTTTCGGATATTATTATTTAGTCCAACTCTATATTTACAATTGATTTCCCAAATACGATCAATTTTAGTATGCCAAACAAAAATATCTAAACGATAGTTTATTCTGATCACCAAATATACTAATACTAATAGGTGAATTGAAATCTATATGAATCTAGAGCAAAAATTATGCCACCTTTCGGTTAAAGAATTATCAAAAAAAATTGAAAATTTAGAAATTTCGCCTGTGGAACTAGTGGAATCTTGTCTTATTAGGATTAAAGAATTAGATGGCTTATTTAATACCTTCATCACAATAGCAAACGAAAATGAAATATATGAAAATGCTAGAAACGCAGAGAGGGACATTAAACTCGGATACTACAAAGGCCCGCTTCATGGAATACCCTTTTCTGCTAAGGATAATTTTTTCGTAAAAAATCTTAGATGCACTGCAGGCTCTAGAATACTATCCAGTTACATACCCTCCTACGACGCCTCTGTAGTTAAGAGAATGAAAAATTCCGGCGCAATTCTAATTGGCAAAAACAACTTAAATGAATTTGCGTCTGGGATCACCGGTGCGAACCAATTTTATGGCAACAGCAGAAATCCGTGGAATTTTTTGAGAATATCAGGCGGCTCGAGCGGCGGTTCTGCTGCAGCGGTATCAAGTAGAATGATTCCGATTTCGTTAGGAACAGATACCGGTGGCTCCGT
Source organism: Nitrososphaeraceae archaeon (assembly GCA_025449515.1). Classification (GTDB taxonomy): domain Archaea; phylum Thermoproteota; class Nitrososphaeria; order Nitrososphaerales; family Nitrososphaeraceae; genus JARBAU01. Next base: position 3,680 of record JANWJI010000130.1, read on the forward strand.
AAGAGTCCCATCTTCTCTGTGCGGAGTAGTTGGGTTAAAACCTACCTATGGTCTAGTTAGTAGACACGGTGTCGTACCCCTTTCACCGTCATTAGATCATGTTGGATTTATATCTAAAAGTGTTTGGGATATAGCCGCAGTATTGGAATATACTGCTGGATGGGACCCCTTTGACCTGACGACTGTACAACGTGAGAATGTAGCCTATACGAAAATTATCGAAAAACCGACGGTTGAACCGATATCAGTTGGAATACCAAGTAGTTATTTCATGAAATATATGGATCTAGAGGTTAAAAACTGTTTTTATAATTTTCTAGATCGATTGAGACCTATGGTATCAAAAATATATGATATTAAATTGTATAATACTGAAAGGTATTTCGAAACATGGAAAAAGATTAGGCTTGCGGAGACATCAGAGATACACATGTATGGGTGGAATGCACAGATGCAAGACTACAGTAGAGAAGTTAGAAAACTCCTGATAGAGGGTATAAGAGTACTGGCATATGATTATCTAAAATCCAAAAAAATAATAGGAGAAATAAGGGCGGAATTTTCTCGAAGACTATCTTCGGGATGTTTCAATATGATCATAATTCCTACTACCATAATTACCGCTCCATTATTCTCAGAATTGGTAAAGATCAAGGTCAATGGTAGTGTTTTGCGAACTAGGGACGCTTTACTTAGAAATACTGTTCTATTTAATAGTATAGGTCTGCCAGCCATTAGCATCCCGATTGGCCTGACAAGCAAGAATCTACCTGTTGGGGCTCAACTGATAGGTCCTGAATTCGAGGAGGGCAAGATACTGTCATTTGCCTACTCGTATGAACAGCAGAATCGCGATATAAATAAGTTGATGTTACCAATACAATGAAATTTATCATAATCATCCTTTTCACTCTTAAATCCTAACTTATAAGATAATTCAGAACTCACAATACACAAATTCTCATTGAATACAATTAACATTTGCAGAACTAGGTTAGATCATTTTAAATCATAACAAGAATTACACAATACTGAATGGTTACTGAAAATCGAACAGAGTTGTGTGATCCTATTAACGCCATCTTTTAGGAGTATGTATCCAATACATGACTCCGCTTAAATACGGAAGCTCATTATATTAAAGACAAGAGATATATTTACTAAATGATAAAATATAAACTGATTGTTACTCCTATTAGTACAATATTCGTTGCAAAGTGTAAGGCGTATGCATGATTAATGCCGTACTTACTGTAAATATATTTGTAAAAGAACCCCAGTGGTAATAATATGAATACTGCACTAAGCGATACACCCATGAGGATATGCAAAAATCCCCATATCACTACACGTTTCGAACTCTTTCTGAAATAATACTCTTCGAAGTAATTTACGTGGATCAACATGTAAACAAGCAATGGAACAAATGGAATTATGCCAATAACGCCTTGATGAGCTAAAGGGCCCACAGCTATATTGTAGCCAAGCCAAGAGAGATTCAGTATTGGGAAACGAGATAGAACGGGCATTACGATGAATACATAACATAATAATGCTGCCACAGTTATTGGTAAGAAGTAAAGAGTTCTAATCCCAGAATGCAAATTCAATATTCTCATTCTGGTTTCTTTGACGACTAACAATGACGGTATTAAAAGAGCTACGTAGATTATTGTGATATAAATGTCTTGCAATTAATAGCTTTAATTACTTGTTTGGCTGGGCATATGAATTTAAGCGATTGGATTTAAGGATTTATTTATCGGCATGTATTAGATAGAAAGCTGAATGATGTGAAGGTCAGTTCATGAATACATGATTAATATGGTTGTAAGATTATCTGCGGTTTGTGCTGTGGATCAAATATGGCTATTAGTCAAAAAATATAATGCATTCGTTGATGTATCATCATTTGTTCATGACTTTGAAATGGGGTTCCACAATGAGCACAAATAAATATGCCCAGCTCTTCTATATCTCCGGATTTTAGGATTGCAATTTCGTTCTTGTCGATCGTATTTTCTAGAACACTGTACCCATCTATGTTACTCTTTGAAAGGATCACCTCTAAAATCTTGATTATTTTTATCCTCCTCTCCTGAGGCAACTCTAGGTAAACAAGATCGTCACTCCTATCATAACGCTTATCCTTGGGAAGTGAAGAAAACTCCCGGTTATTTATGATGACAGACTTTAGGCCAGCTGGAAGATGTGATAAATCGATCTTAACAACCATCATTCTTCATCATTCTATTAATACATTTATACTTATTATATGAAATAGTCCTATGGCTGTATTTGCAACAATTGATATATAATTAGCTGGAAATACATCAAATAATTCTGCATGAGGATTGTGTTTACAAGTTGCCAAATGAGACACATTCAGCAGACCAAGATGATGCATACTTGATTTTAATGCCATGACTAGATGTTACCTTCCATATAAGATACTCTGTTTCTTCTGACGTCTAAAATCGGTCGGTTCATCCTTTGTAATTAATCGCTTCACCGGCAGGTTACCATCAATATTCAAATATCTATTCCACTTCGATACAGATAAAGGGCAAGAATTGGTTCTGAATGGCATTAATACCCAATTATTGCCATAGTTCATATTATCGATAGGAGAAATAAATCTATGTCTTCAAGAAAAGAAGAGAAAAAGGAAGTGACTCCAAGATCTTCGTATTCTGAACCATCTAGCCTAACTGCTACAGAAGTAATTTTTGCTGAATAC
>JANWJI010000131.1 GCA_025449515.1 Nitrososphaeraceae archaeon
TATAGTTAGTCCAGTGAATGACCTGAATAACAAAGGCTTTTTGTATAATCTTCTGTAGGACATCAAAGAGATATCAAAATATATCATATATGACGTCGAATATAGCTCTAAGCTTCTAATTACGCTATAGATCTAATGCACAATTGGCCAATCAATCAGATAGTGACTATCACAGTTTCGACATTTTGTCTCCAGAACAATTAAGTCAGCCCGATCTCTTAATTCAAAGCAACGTCGTTCGAAGTCGCGATGATAGACCTTTATTCCCCTTCTCATTGCTTACTGGTATTGGAGCTTTATATCATGGAAAAGCAACTGCCTTATGTTTGGATCTAATTCATTTAATACTTTTAATAATAATTCTACATATAGTTTTGCCTTTTTAGTATCATCAAAATGTACTAAATCTAGCCTTTCGATAAGATGATCTATTGTTTTTATTTCCGTATCTGAATTAAGTCTAGATATCAAAATATCAATTCCAAATTCGTTAAATAGTCCTCTATCAATATATTTTTTGAATAGCGCAGCATACAATACATTATAGGATGAAAAATGGTCTTTAAAGTATGAGTCAAACATATTGTGTAATTCAGTTGAGATAGCCGACTGTTTCCCAGATTCCATCGTTTCAACTAGTAATGCAATAACATAACCTACAAATGTATATCTGTATATGGTAATAATATCAGTAGTCCCACTTCTTTTTCCGACAATCTCCCGCTTGATTAAGCCAAGCTCGCATAAATCATCTATTACGCCTTTTATGCGTTTTATGACATGTTCAATTTTGCTAGCACGTTTTATTTGATTAGATAGTGTATATTGATAAAGATCGATGAACACTTGGTTATAGTTCGGCGCTCCGTCACTAATTAACACGGTTGGTCGTATGCCAGTTATTTCATTCACTTTTCTGAATAATGGTCTGATGTCAGCTGTATATTTCGTGCCGGCGACCTGTTGAGCAATCCAAAATCTTGTCTTGTCATCCATGAATGCATACATATATTTCATGTCGCCGGAAAACTTTACGAACAATTCATCAGTAAGCCACGCACCGCCGACATTCGGTTTCATCTTTTCTAAATATCTCTGCAAAAAAAGAAAAATCAATACTTACTCTTAAAGTGGCGGAAGCAGAACAGCGTGATGTTGGAAGAAAGATTGCACGTGTAGACCCATTGCTTGCTGAGCGGCTAAATATAGCAACTGGGGACGCTTTGGAGTTATCCTCACTTGGGAAGAAGACTACTGTTTTAAACTGGCCTGCCAGAGAAACGGATAGAGGGAAAGGGCTGATTCGTATTGATGGATATACAAGAAATAGACTTGATATTGGTATTAATGATTCTATAGAACTCAAAAGTAGAATCACGAGAAGCTAAAAGTATAACGCTTGCTCCTACCGAACCACTCATAATAGTAGACGCGGAGGAGTACCTCATGGAATATTTAAATGGAGCGTTAATGACCAAAGGCGATACAGTACCTATTAGTGTTATGGGACAAAGAATTGATCTAGTTGTGATATCAACTAACCCTTCGGGACCTGTTATAATTTCTGACTCTACTAAAATTACAGTTTCAGAAGAAAGTGTCAAGGCAGTACAAGTATCAAAGGAGGGTGGTGTACCTTCCATTACCTATGAAGATATTGGTGGAATAAGAAATGAAGTTGCACGCGTAAGAGAAATGATAGAGCTTCCATTACGACATCCAGAATTATTCAAAAGATTGGGTGTTGAAGCACCAAAAGGAGTTCTACTTCACGGTCCACCAGGAACAGGCAAAACGCTGCTGGCTAAAGCCGTAGCCAATGAAACAAACGCAAACTTCTATACAATAGGAGGTCCTGAAATAATGAGCAAGTTCTATGGAGAGTCAGAGGAGAAGCTACGAAACGTATTTGAACAGGCAGAAAAGAATGCTCCTTCAATCATATTCATAGATGAAATTGATTCTATCGCTCCAAAGAGAGAAGAAGTATCAGGCGAAGTTGAAAGAAGAATCGTTGCTCAGCTCTTATCATTAATGGATGGAATGTCTTCCAGAGGAAAAGTAGTGGTAATAGGAGCAACAAACAGAATCAATGCTATCGATCCAGCGTTAAGACGTCCTGGAAGGTTCGATAGAGAAATTGAACTTGGCGTACCAGATAGGAATGGTAGACTAGAGATTTTACAAATACACACAAGAGGTATGCCTCCAGACAAAGATGTTAATTTGGAAAAGCTTGCCGATATCTCTCATGGATTTGTTGGGGCTGATTTACAAGCCTTGGCAAAGGAAGCTGCAATGCGTGCACTAAGGAGAGTCTTGCCCGAAATTGATTTATCTTCTGAGAGTATATCAGGCGAGACCTTGAAAAAAATCATAGTTACTATGCAAGATTTCATTGATGTTCTAAAAGAGATGGAACCTTCTACCATGAGAGAGGTATTTGTAGAAGTTCCTGATATCAGCTGGTCTGATATTGGTGGATTAGCAGCTATAAAAGAAGAACTACAAGAGGCTGCAGAATGGCCGCTAAAGTACGAAGTAGTATTCAAGTATGCTGATGCAGTACCACCAAAAGGCATATTGCTTTACGGTCCACCAGGAACAGGTAAAACATTGATGGCTAAAGCGGCAGCAAACGAAAGTGAAGCCAATTTTATTAGTATAAAGGGTCCAGAACTCCTCTCAAAATGGGTAGGCGAATCTGAGAAAGGAGTAAGAGAAGTATTTAGAAAGGCTAGACAGGCTGCCCCTTGTATTATCTTCTTTGATGAAATTGATGCCATAGCTCCAGTCAGAGGGGGAGATTTTGGAAACTCACATGTAACAGAAAGGGTAATTAGCCAACTATTAACAGAACTTGATGGACTAGAGATTCTCACTAATGTGGTCGTAATAGCTGCAACAAATAGACCAGACATCGTTGATCCAGCACTCTTAAGACCTGGTAGATTTGACAGACTGCTATACGTACCCCCTCCTGATAAGGAATCCAGGATACAAATACTTAAAATTCATACAAAGAATAAACCCCTGGCCGATGATGTCAAATTAGATCAGATTGCACAGCATACCGAAACTTATACTGGAGCGGACATTGCATCTTTATCATCAGCAGCAGTTATGCTAGCGGTGAGAGAACATGTATCAAAGTATCCAAATCCAGAAGAAGCAGATAAACATACACAGGAGCTCAAGATTCATATGAACCACTTTGAGGAAGCTATGAAAAAGATACGACCATTATCAGCACAAGAGTTGGATATTTACAAGAGAATTGCAAATGAATTCGGTAAGCCAGAATTCAGAGAAAAGAGTACAAAAGAAGCATCGGGAACAAAGGGATATCAGTAGCAGAAACTATAATGATGATATATAGACTGTAAAGATAAAAAGATAATTTCGCTAGATCTGTGGTTGAAAATTGAGGAAGAATATGCCTAGAAACTACATTACAATGCTTTCCTGATGATTCCCAGTCATATGTATTTCCATTTACTATGGAGAGTATAGATGATCCCACACTGAAAGGAGAGGCATCGTCACTATCATAGAACGAGACTGTATAGTCACAGGCTACGCAGCAGGTGTAGGTATTGGAGTGTGAACGGATCGCAGCTGCAAGATCGTGAGGTTAGGTCAAAACGACAACATTGTGCAATAAAATGACATACAGATTCGCTTCGAATCACAAGAATAAATATTTACTAAGTTCTGATGTGATCTCTATACGAGCTAGATTTTTTGTGTAGAGAACACGCTTCCAGACATTAAGGTACTACTGCAAATTTAGAGCATTTGATCAAATCTGATTTGACAATCTATTTCTTATATTTCGCAGCTTTCGGAATGTAAGTAGATATTAAAGCGAAAAATGGAAATTGATGCGTTTCATGATTTGTATTAACCGAGTTATTACTATAACCACTTTATTCTATTAATCTGATCAATTAATAAAAAGAAGAATTTTATTATTATCTATGCTTTGTGTTCGTACTTTGTCCAGTCCTTTGCCAGCCAAGGTTTCCAAAAAGTATTTAGCCATTCAAGATTTATTCTTTGTATCTCTTTATACAATTCATTCATTTTCTCGTTTGTTTTGATAAGTTCTTTATACAATTCATTCATTTTATCAACATTTTTAATTGATTCAGTGTATAATTGATTGGTTCTCTCTATACCTTTTATATATCCTTGATACAATTCATTCATCTTATCAAAATATTTAAAATACTCGTTATACATATTTTCATTTGAAGCCATATTATAACATTAATAAAAGCTAATGCCTTATTATAAATTTATCAGTTATTGGCTAATACTCTTTATTTAATATACCTATTTGATACATTATTAAATAATTCGGATGCTGTTTTTATATGGCAAGGCCGTCGTATAAAGAATTAGATAAATAACGATACTAATACTATAATACCAAAAGAATTTGCAATTTTAGTAATTACTAAAATTGATAGTATGATGATGATGATCATATAATGACCAAAATTCCCTTTACTAGTTTAATTTGAGATTAATAACACTATATCTAGATGCGTATAAAACAAAATACAATATCAAAATTCAATTCTTATCATATCTATGTCTGTTGATAATCAAAATGGAAATGGATTTGTAAATTGAATTCCTATAATCTATAAACACCATTTTCAAACTGTCATAATGATGAAGGAATACACTCCATTAGAGTAATCAATCTGGTTTACCTGTCCTCAAGATCAAATATCATAACATTTGTATCAAATATTGCCAAATTGCGATCCTTTCATTTATTATATTTCATATGTGTATTAAAACAAAACTTGGTTTTCTATCATTTCCACATTGTTATATTAAGGCAACTGAAGAATAGAAAGAAAAGCTATAAATTGTCAGATTATTTACGAGTATCCATATACTATAACAAAATTGAATAACATGTAGAATAATATTTTAATCAAAAAATTAATGGATTATATTGGAATCGTGGTATCAACAAGTCTAGTATTGGTAATGTGTCCATTATTCTCTTGAATTAAGAGATCTACTGTATATTGCAATTTATTAAGCAGAAATGTAGTTTGCACATCCCATGCTTCTCTCTTAGTTTCATTTGGAAAAGGTAACAATTCTCTAATCTTAAACTGTTGGATATTGGATCCATAAAGAACTTCGACTGCCTTCTTTGCTCTGTCTTCATTCCTCCATTCCTCTAGCCATTTATTTAGAGTTCAGGGTAATTCCGTGTATTTTTTTTATCTCTATGACTAATTTGTTCATGTAATATTACTGCCTTTATATGACTACATGGAGTTTGGAAGAGTGCAAAATGTCTGCATGTGCATAACCAGCCTTTATTTACACTCTTATAAATAGAGTATTTGTTTATCCCTGAAATAACTTCATAATCAGAATCGCCTAGATGATCTTTCTTCTTGATTATCGTAAACCTTTTGATCTTGCGTTGTTGGTATTTACTGAAAGTTATGTACTTACTAGTATCCGTAGTAGCAGTGTTCGGCGAAGCAGTTGTATTAACATCCTCCTCTTCATCATCACTACTAACTGACAAACTACTAATGATTAATATCATTCCGAGTCAGTTATAATGTTATGGCCCTTGCCCCCATCCTACATATGTAGTGTTTATTCAATAGAAATTATTGAGTAGCAAAATTGAGCGGGACTTTTCAATCGGATTTTCAAAACTTATTTTGCATTGCTGTAAAAAGTTCATTTGTTTTCCGGTAGATTTTTCATAACAGCCTCTTTATAATAATTTTCATAATTTCAATATCACACTCAGTTATGCATGCATAAAATATTAGCTCACGATGATGTAAGTGAATGTTATAATTACATATAGAATAATACAAGGTATTTTTTATATCAGGTTAAACACGAATAATTATAACAATGTAGTATTTTTATAGTTTAACGTCAGATTTTTAAAAATGTAATGATATTTTTGAGTAATCATTTGATACTTTCATAAGATCATCGAAAGATATGATTAGTTTTCAAATTAGATATTCTGCAATTCTGCAATTAGTAAGTGTGGAATTATTGTCTAATTAATAATATTTCTTGTACTTGTTAAGTTAATTATATAATAATTATACTGATTCGATATTGCTTTCTATTATACCAAAAATATTATTTTCAGTATCTTTACAGTAAGCAATCCAACCTGCTCCTGGAATTGACATTTTATCCATTTCAATAGTTCCCCCTGAATCTATTATTCTTTTACAGTAATCATCAACAGATGAAACATTAATTGTGCATATGTATCCTTTGATAGGATCATGTCTATTTGATATGGGTACTATACGTCTCATCAATCCACCATTAATTCCACGTTGATCGTCAGGCCCGGTTATGATCAAACAATATTCTACATTGTCGAATTGTTTAAATTCCCACCCAAATACATTTTTATAAAATTGTATAGCCCTATTAATGTCATCAGCTTGTATTTCGAAATATATTACTCTTGACATTACCACATCTGGTATGTATGTGACTTCGGTATAATAATAGTATGTTGTATATAACCCACGGTATGTAAGGCAATTCTGAACAAAAGAGTTTAGACGTTAAGTTCAGATCTTAATCATATCTGAATAGTTTTATTTCAAATGATACTTCAATAAAGTAGTCAATAGTAGTCGTTGTAGATCATATTATACTCTGATCTCTGATCATATTAATTCACATACTATTCATAGTAATTGCTTCCGATCTACCTTAGCTTACGGATTGCGATTCATCTACGAACTTCATTTACTTGATGTTTGAGTAATTGAGATATCAAATTATTAGCCTCATATAAATATCCTATATGACGTCGAATATAGCTGTAAGCTTCTAATTACGCAATAGATCTATTATTCAAATGGATTTTGAAGTTCTCTTCATATCTTTCTTAGTGAGGTTATCCAACTCCTATTGGTGGACGTTTAGATTCACTATGCTCCAATAATTTATGATAATTGAGTATATACCAACTCTCAAATGTCTTTTTACATGTGTCACACTCAAACTTTTGTTCTCTGGCAGCAGATTTAACTTGCTCTGCGGCAGCCATATAATTTATATGAAGAGGTAATA
>JANWJI010000132.1 GCA_025449515.1 Nitrososphaeraceae archaeon
AAACGGTTGCAAATGATCACAAAAAGTTAGCAAATAAAGCTGGGTATGTTACACTACTAGTGTGTAAACGATCATTAGTTTCGTTATTTAGTTGATTTTGGTAGACTGCACATCCACCTGAACTACAAATCAACTCCAATAGGTTAATCCATAGGAAGCAGTATTAATCATACTTACTTTCCTTGGTAAGACCAATGAATTATTAATTATAATAATAACAATGATACCCTCAAAGGTAATGTGATTGAATATCTCCAGTTATCCGTTTTTAACGCGACGAATCCAGCGACCGATTTTTGATCATTTAGATTATTACACGTCTAACCTCTAACCTAGCCTCCACCAGCAAGATAACCGCTAAATAAAGACTGTAAACCCTGTGGATTGCTGGTAAATTGCTCTTTTAGTATATCAATTCCTTGTTGTGTATACTGTCTAGCCTGTTCAGCATTTTGTATTCCAGTTTTTTGTTGTACACTCTTTACTAATTCATGATCGGGATTCAATGCTCCTAGACCTGATAATACTGATCCTATATTACCTGCTGCTGAACCACTATCAACACTACCACTACCACTATCCCTTCCACGGCCACGGCCACCAAAAAAACCAGACAACTTACTTGCGATCCCTTGTCCCATACCCTGTTTCATATCCATATCGCCAATACCAATATCTTGTCCAATCATTTTCTGTGCTAAAAAGCCGACTATTACACGTATTATAGAAATGCTCATAGATTGCTCGACTCCACTTTTCAGTGAAAACATACCTGCTAGGCTTTCTATACTCATATGTTATTTTTCATAAAGTACTATTTAGAGATTTTAGATTGCTAGATATATTATTTCGGATCATAAAATCTTAAAAATTTATTGATAACTAAGCAAAATGTAGAAAGAATAATATAAATATATTTGATCATAGAACATCGATAACTAAAAAATGCCTACACAGTAATAGGCTTTTCATATAGTTCCAACAATAATTCAAGTCATAATTCACTCATTTTATCTAGATCCGAGAACTGGGTAACGAGCAACGGTGGCTTTGGCAATTCGCCGTCCTATTCCTGCAATGACATTTCAATAAAATGTCTATGACTCAGATATTGATTCGAAAAAGCAGAAAAATTAATGCCGCATCTCTAGATTAATTTGCATGTCAAGTCTGTATTTAGCCTTCGATTATATCTCGGCAATTTTTGAAAACCTTTTTCGTGCTACTATTTTTGCAACAAATATAAGTATCCAAAAATATTGAGCAACTTGAATATCAATAAATGAAATTCCTATGGAAATAAGGAATATTCCAGGTGGAATGAGTAGATCATAGAACATCAATCTGCCTTGAAGCTTGGTAATAGATTTATCCAATAGATTTCCTTTTGACGCCTGTAACCAAATTACTGCTAATATTGATCCAGTTATGGTAAGTATCAAGGCATATACAAGAAATATAAAGTGAAAGTTTCCGTACTTTAAGTCAAGATCAGTAGCAAATGATATGAGTGTGACAAAAAAATAGGAACAGGAGATTTAGCCAAACTAAAATTGAATGAGAAGATCGTGTATGGTTAAACACACGATGATATGAAATCCAATAAACACCCACGATCATAAAACTTCGCATAGATCTCAAGTTGTGGACGCAGTTGCGATAGTGTTGAGATTACTTGTTGTTGTGTTAAGTTATTCTGAGGAAGATTAGGAATTTGTATTGATATTGCCATAAATGTGATTGAGAACGCAAAAATGGCATCACTAAAGGAAATTACGTGTTCTAATCGTATTTTTCCTAATGAATTATTATTATTATTATTATTATTATTATTTGTGTAGTTATCGTTATTCATTATTCATAACCTCTTTCGATTGAATACGGAAATATAAAATACTTGAGATTCAATAGGAATAGTAAGATGCTAAAATCATTCTATATTCCTAGCCTCGCATATAAATGAGATAACAATGTAGTTTATACGAACAAATGCATTCGGCAGCTTTAACGCCTACTTTTTCCTCAAATATTTTCTTGAATATTAGAAGATTCTACTCTCGGGGTTCCTTGCGTTAGCCACAGGATCATATCCTTTAATAAGAAACTGCGTTTACCAATTCAGCATATGAACCTTCACGTTTCAAACGATGCTCTAACGAATGCTTCAACATTGAAGAGTTCGTATATTTGTCAGCCGCTGTAGAGATATTATTATGTATATATCTGTCGTAATTATTGGTTCTTTGACTTCTTTGAGTAGATATCCAGACAAGGCGCGATGGACTGGGCGGGATTTGCACTCTCGGTTCGAATCCCTTTCTTTCTGAGATTCCTCATACTCTTTAAGTGTACACAGCCTTTAGGATAAGCTTTCCTTATCATGAGTTTCATAATGGGTTAATGATCTTCAAAATATGACATTTCTGAATATCCATGAATTAGAAAGACAAGGCGCAGATATACAGATAAAGATAGAAGAATTAGAACAACTGAACCAATCGATGAGGGAGCGTGCTAAGATGAACGACGACGCTATAGCTTAACTATTAGATCAAGTCATGGCTTTATCAGCAAAAATGCATGAGATTGCTATTAGTAACGAGGATTGGAAAAGTTCAGTTTAGAAGCCAGATAAAACAATCTTTCCTATCGTTGTACCAGATTCTAACTTCCTATGTGCCTTACGCAGATTTTCTGCATTTATTGGTGACAATAGATCTGTTAAAGTAGTTTTTATTTTCTTCCTATCAATAAGGTCAGCTACTGTGTTAAGCAAGTGATGTTGCGTTACAATGTCTGGTGTTTGAAATAGCGATCTCGTAAACATGAGCTCCCAGACAAACGTAGCACTTTTCTGCCGTAGTATACCTCCTAGGTCTACAGGAGCTTTGGTTTCAACTATGGAGCATATCTTACCTTGTGGAGCAACCAATTGCTTCATTCTCTCAAAATGACTATCAGTATCATTCAAACAGAGAATATAGTCTGTATAATCAATGCCTGCCACTTTCTTGATTTGAGATTTAAGATCCTTATGATGGTTTATAACATAATCAGCACCCATTTTCTTACACCACTCGACTGATTCACTTCTAGATGCAGTTGCGATTACATTAATTCCTGAGAATAAAGAAGGAGAAAGAGAAGGGACAGCAGATTGGTTTATAAGATTTTTTGCAAGCTGAATAGCTATGGAACCAACTCCCCCTGCACCACCTATAATAAGAATAGACAATGGATGATGTTGTCTTTTATTAGTGTCATCGTCACTTAAAGTAGATGGCATTATTGCTGTTGGTCGTTGTAGTGGTGGTAGTGCAGTTTTCTCTCTTATAGTATCAGGATACAAAGATAGTCTATCATACAGAGCCTCCCAGGCCGTTATGGTCGTAAGCGGCATAGCAGCAGCTTCTTCAAAGCTGAGTGATTTTGGTTTTCTTCCAACAATACGTTCGTCTACTATATGAAATTCGCAGTTTGTTCCTAATGGTCGAGAAATGCTGCCAGCATAGTAAACGGCGTCGCCTTTCTCAAAAAGTGTGCAATCTGAACCAGATTCTACTACTTCTCCAGCAGCATCCCATCCTAATATACGTGGAGTATTTTTTTCTTTTTCTTCTGTAGTGGGCGAGGGAGGGATCATTCCTCTTCTGACTTTAGTATCGACAGGATTTACTGAGATTGCCTTTATAGCAACTAGTAGATCATGTCCTGTAGTAGGATGGTTTGGTTGTGGAATGTCGAGATCAACTAGTGATTGAGGATCATCTATTGGTAAGTATTTGTATAAACCTACAGCTTTCATTTTGTATATTCCAGAAAAGCTGAAATAGGTAATTATAAGTTAAGCATGAGAGCTGCAACTGGAATGAATGCTTAAACGTTTCATGTTTTTTGAAATTTCAAAGATAAAACACACTTGTCCTTTGGTGTTAGATTGCTTTGTTATAATTTCTTAATCTTCCCTTTTAGAACTGAAGCTAAACATATTATCATATATATGACAGCAACTCATCTCTTGCTAGATCCTTCTAATCACTTTAGAATCAAAAAGTCTCGAAATTGCATTATTATTCAATCCTATAAAATGTAGTACGAAGTGTCTGACACCAATATCCAGATATTTTCTAATGCCTTGCAATACCTTTTCAGGCGTCCCTACCATAACACTGCTAACAAGATATCTAGAATACTCTTCCATACTTTTATCTTTTCTTTTGTTTTGTGCAAGCACTTTATTGACTTCGTCTTCTGATTCCCTTATTATACAGGGCAACACAACAGAGTATTGTATATCTTCCTTATAGTTCCTTCCAATGGAACTGCAATATTCCTTTAATAAAGAAATCTTTCTTTCCATTTCATCTGGGGAACCAAAGAAAAGATTGTATCTGTCAGCATGTCTTGCTAAAACTTTAAGCAAATACTTTTCTCCTGATCCTCCGACCATGATCAATGGATGAGGTTTTTGGATTGGCTTTGGATTACATATTGCATCTTTTATTCGAACAGAAAAAGAAGGATGATAAACTGACAGTTATAGAAGGGCAATTTAATACAATGCAGTCCCAGATGCGCGCCCTAATTACAACTCTTGGGAATATGGATGGTAAGAACAAAGTTGAATTTGCAAAGCAGTTGTATCAAAGCGGGGTATACGAAACCGAAAGCTAGAGTACCACCCATATTATATATACACATGAACATGGTAATCTTTCGATGTATATGACATCAGTAGTAATAAAGAAAGAGGCCATTCCGCTGCAATGCCAAAGATGCAATCACCAATGGTGCTATACCGGAACGAACAAATACGTAGTTTCTTGCCCGCACTGTCGTACGACGTTTTCTATTAGAAAATTCGTAGAAATATCGAAAGGTGATAAGGGAGTTGCCTAACACTGAAGTTAAGGCTTTCTGTACAGATACAGTTGAGCAATGCCTGACTGATAGCTGCAAGGATTGTACCAAATATTATATCAATAGAAGTTTTGGACATCGTCTAATATGCGAATGTAGTTGTGACAGAATTAAGAAGGAAAAGGTGTTAGATGTAGATATTCCACTAGCCACATCTAACATCTCGAACCAGACAGTATCTCGGAAGGTGATTCCAAGAAGATGACTGATAATAACAATAGATCGTCTGAACATCCAGATAAATGTTTTCGAGATGATAAACAGTGCAATGCTACAGTATATCTAGCTTTCAAATAAACTAAAGGAAAAAGCAATAGTAGAGAGCATAGGCATTTACAGAGGGACAAATATTGTAGTCACTCTCAATCATGGTTGCAAAAAGACTATAATTTCATGTATCTATTCAAAGTGGACTAAAATGATAAGTGATTTTGAAAAACAGGCAGAGAGAAAAAATCTGTCAAAGGATGACATTTTAGATATTTCAGACTTACTAGATGACA
>JANWJI010000133.1 GCA_025449515.1 Nitrososphaeraceae archaeon
AAGTCATATATATGTGCAAATAGGTTTTATGAGCATATAGAAGACCAGAAAACCGCAGTATCAGAATTTCTAGATAATAGATTTGGAAGATGGAATAATGACATTTAATGTGACACTTGACTTAGTAGGTTTCAGGTACAGCAACCCTTCCCTGAGATCGTAGAATACTTCAGTAATAGACACAATTCCAAGAGGTTTACCCAGATTGGCATTGTGATTATGGGAATCATTAACTTCAAAACAGGTTCTTGTGCATCTGACAACTCACGTTATTCAGGAGGGAGAATATTTTCTGGTTAAACATAAAGTGCAGGCATTGTCATATATGTTTTAATATTAATCTTTAATATGGAACATGTAGTTGTTATCTGGCAACAAGAACACTATAACATTTAATAGCAAATATGGGTATGTCCATAGATCAATCGCTTCATCAACCATTTCTATAATCAATTAGAGAAAAATAACGAATTTGAAAATCATAATTCAGAAACCAACAAAGAGGATAAATCGTTGCTAAATTGAGGTTTGGCATTCGTGTTGAGCGTCGCACGGAAGGATGTCCATTTTTTTGTCATGCTCATCGCCAGGTTTGTCTCCCAACACATGTTTAAATGCGTATAATTCCAATTCCTGCTGAAGTGACAACCCTATACTTATAGGTGTGATAAATGTGAGGGCAAGGAGAAGAACTACAACGACTATTACGCCAGTCACTGCAAGTGATTCGGTGCTCCGAAAGTAAGAATCTCTCGCAATTGTGAATGATTTAGTCACAAATGGTTTAGTGGCTTCAACCCATAATTACTTTATTTAAAACCAGTTATGATACATAATACCTGATGATTACATTGTTTCATAAATATTTCTGGAGGGTGAATTAATAATTGCGGGATGCAGTTTTGTTTGCCTTTTATTACCTTTATTAAACGAATAATGGGCTTCGATAGAGGCGTTTTCGCTAAGTATTTTTACCGCTTTAATTGTAAAATTGTATTTCAGCCGTAATTAGTGATCAGGTGAGTCTCATGTTCTTGGCATATATGTTTCAATATGATCTCGTGATCAAATTGGTAGATACATCCGCAAGAATATTCAATTGTTTTGTTTCTACCTTTGTTAACATCGCTCTTTGTCCTATCTCGATCCGATATTTGTGTCATATTGTCTTCTATAATATAATCCCCATTATAGTATATCAGCCTTCCGAAGTAAGTTGTCTAACGAGCCCAGATCGCGATCTGTATCATTAGTCAAGCTCTTATCAGAAGCGAAAGCTCATCTCATTAAGTTCGGTACGCTTTCCGTTCAACATCCATACAAGAACGAGGAAGAAAACGTGGAAGGTGATACCGACGACAGGTTTTCGTTTTAGCTTAAAATGATAGCCATCGATAAGCACCAGGATCCATAGATTGTGAAAATGTCATAAATACATATGGAACACATCGATGTCCTCTAATATACTTCAACCTAGACATGAATGGAGATCAATAAAATTAGTATGAGACATACGAGTCAAACACTCATTATGCAATGAGGTTCAGCTTCCGTCCCTCTGCAATTGATGTCCTTTCGCGGATAAGTAAAGTCCGTGGAGATTATTCTTACTGAAATATGCTGAATTATTAAAGTAACAAAGACATTATTAGCATCTTTTGATGTACTATAGATGGGGGGATAAGATTATGAGTGAATTTGCATTTTTCCGTTTTCTAAGTACTAATATGCTTTCTGCTGAAGAGAAGCAACATAAGCCCGAGATCCTTGAATTAACCGAAGAGGTCTTGCAAGCGCATGGAATAGAGTGCGATTCCAAAATATCAAAGATTTCTGAAGAAAAGCTTAAAGAAATCCTTGAAGAAGTAAGGAAGCTACGGAAAAAGAAAAGGAAGGACAGTGGAAAGTCAGATGAAATTGAAAAATCTGAGCAGGATAGTACAGAAGAATCCGCGATTAGCGAGGCATCAATACAATGATACTTCAATAACAGCTCAAATCAATCAAGGATATTCTACACTCACATTCATGTAAGTTCGATTTGGGTAACGTACCGAATAGCATAACAAGCATCACCGATCACTCATGCTCCAGGAACCAGACCTTGTCAATAACGAGGGATAGACCCAGGCATGTTATTTTATCTGCTAGCCATAGTTTTTGCTCGAAACTTAGTTTACATGATATATGATACGCTACGCCGAAAAAATCAATATGACGTTAGGATTAGATACGAAGTACTATCTGGTGCTGCAGCCAGCTGCTCTAGTTTCTTATGTCTCTTGCCACATTGGATTGGACTATTTTTTTTGGCAAAAACTATTGTTAACGGCTCCGCTCGCTATTTTTTACAATTAGTTAAGGTAAGAATCCCAAATACTGTAGTCAGGCTTATTGAAGTTAATTAATATCTGTGGCCATTCTTGGTTTCATTTCTTTTTTGGCCTAAATTAAATTCGAGTGTCGACCTATTCCGAATCTAGCTCCACTATCTAGACGATATTTTTAGTGATCTTAGAAAATAAAGCAATACATTCGTCGAATGTACCATAAAGAGAAGAATGTAAGTGATCGGTATAAAAGGTAACATAAACTACCTCAATACTAGATAATGTTACCGGTAGGTGTATTCGGTTAACAACGTTAACCTAGATTTATTAGCAATATTATCGATACTGATTCTGTAAAAGGTGGTTAGTATGTGCCTTGATAAGGAAACATGGTAATAAAGCTGATGAATTAGTACCAAGTGGAAGAAAGCAAAGTGTCATCCAATCTACCCACCAAAGCTATCTGAATACAAGAACACATACCAGTAAAAACTTTAAGCAAATATTCCTTTTGTCGTTTGATGCGCTCAATGATAGGAAGGCGAGATCTGCTCTCACTATTTTAATGGTTATAGTAGGAAGTGCATTGATGGTAGCATTGAATGGAATGAGTGCCGGTCAAGCTACGTTCTTAAATAAACAATAGCTTGGCGCCCAATGTCATTTTTGTTAGCTCTGGCCAAAATGGTTTTCGTGCCGGATCCTCAAGTACCCCAACTATTGTATTAAATTCTGAGGTAGTAAATAGGTTAAAATCGCTTCCATTCGTCCAAGACGTGGTTCCATCATACCAAGGACAACTCCAACTGAACGCGCAAGGAAATATTTTAAATGCACAAGTCCTAGTTATGGATCCACAAAAAGTATATCTGATCGATCCTTCACTGCAATTGGTCGACGGCTCATCTATACAATCCAATAATCCTTCTGCAATGCTAGTAGGAGACACAGTTGCTAATCCTCCAGGTAAGTCAACACCATTTGTTACAGTCGGTCAAACTGTTAGGGCAACTTTTTCATTCGTCGACTCGAAAACTGGCAAGACTGAACAACAATCCAAAAGTTTTGTAGTAAGCGGTATAATGGAGGCGACTGGGAATAATCAAATAGATAACAGGGTTATAATTAATGAACCGACAGGCAATTCTCTCTTTCACAAAGCAGGGAGATATGACCAAATGGTTGTTGTTGCTCTATCAGCAGATTATGTTAGTACTGTACAGCAAGAGATCACTGGACTTTATGGCAATAATATTGGGGTTATCACGCCAAAGGCCATACTTCAAACAAGGCAGCGTTTTCAAAGCGGTAATAGCGCGTTTACTGTAGCAATAGCATTTATTGCGTTATTAGTTGGAGCTGTTGGAATAATTACAACTCTTTATACCTCTGTTACAGAGAGGACGAAGGAAATCGGAACTATGAAGGCAATTTGGTGCGAAAAGTAGATTCATTCTCACCTTATTCCTCACTGAAGCATTATTCATAGGTATACTTGGCTCCACATTCGGAATTTTGAGCGGCATTGGAGGAGCGTACGTATTAACCTCGGGGTTTGCCCCAAATTCGCCTGGACAGGGCGGGGGCGGGGGTGCAGCTGCATCTCATATTGATCCGGTGTTTGTTCCGACTGACCTATTCAATGTGTGGATTCTTTCGACAATCCTTAGCTTGATGGCCGGTCTATTTCCAGCATGGAAAGCATCCAGATTGTCGCCTTTGGAGGCACTCCGGAGATAACGGAACTGCAGATAATAACAGTCTTCAGAGTTGTTATGTAATTCATGTAATTTTAAGATCCTTCGTTTGTTCATTTGTGGGACACTCTAGGTCTGGTCGGGATCGTCCTAGTATGATCTATGGTCAGCTGATAGACAACCCGAACCAGCAGCTAAAGCAAGTCTTATGCCACCTGTGTATAGATCGGATCTGCGGGCAAATTAATGCTATTTATCTAGGGCATCCAAATGAAAACAAACGATTACAAAGTTGTGAAAAAGACAATAGAAGATAGGATAACAGTTACCATCAAGTGTAACCAAGATGACTCTGGACGAGTCTTTCACAGGTATTGGGAATTTGATAGGTTTAGAATGCGAACGTAGGAAGAACATACGATGACTTGAATGCTACGTAGTTTGATAAGTCACTGTGCGAGCGATAGCGAGCAATATTTCGTAGTCAGCAAAAGAAAGTGAACTACACAGAACTAGAAACCATGATTATTTCTATTTCAAGTCCACTAGAGTCTATTTATTTTGACTTATTTCGGAGTAAGGGGCCGGTTACTATCCAGCAACAGCCATATCAACGTCGGTATCGGCTAACGCGTTGTCAATATTCTTACTACGGCGGTGCCTTCTGCAGTTCAGGATACGCCATGTAATCAGTGAGGACGCTGCGACTCCGAATGCTAGGGCAATTGCTAATTTACTCATGTAGAAGGTAGAAATATCAAGTATTTAGCAGTTGGGTAGTCCGAGTTAAGATTAGAGAAAACACATTATTAGAGAGACATTTTATTATGGAATGCTTAAGCCTTAAATGCTGCACATTTTTACCTTTCCATTATAAAGAATCTCGGCCATACTGTCTGCTTTGACAACTGATGGACTAGTCATAAGTTTAGTCAGTTTAGTCCCATCCACACGCAGCACAAGCTGGCATGAAGTTCAACTGACCAGACTACTCTTTTTTTAGTTCTCGTCGATTGTTATTTGACTTGCAACCGACATCGATAGAACCAGTGGAGGAAACCCACTTGCCGATAGCCTTCCGCTGCCACTTGGAACCTGCTAATCCTGATTTGCACTCGAAACTACATTGTTACTCTCTCAAGTATAACGCAGTTCTACGTCAACTTTACACAGAGACCTTCTCATACCTAACTTCATACCTTTTGAAGACTGATCTTATCGAATGCTAATTTGTACCTAACGATGGCAATTGACATGCGAAACCTTAGATCGTTAACTTGTCGTAATCCAATTAACGGGAGGCTAATTGAGAGCGAGTGGAATATGTTCTCAATTAATGCTTCCCCTTTCGCGATGCAGACTTGTAGAAATCATCCTAGGTAGCATTATAAAGCAATTGGTTAACCTAGTTCACGATCTAATAGATGGTAACCGAAAAGGTGCCGATCCGAGGCCCAAAGTCGTGGAGGCAGAACCATATTACGCCATTTAAGTCGAGACCTAACATGGACTAGTGGTAGAATTTAGAATATAGCTCAACGATGTGTCATATCCTTGTTGTTACCAAGCCGTCGCGTTAACGTCAAACTGGGTAACGCATCAACAATACCAATTTTTGGTCGCCATTCATCGTCGTTTTTTCCATGTAACATAACCGCCTCTGTACAGGCGAAACGGACCGTACTTGTAGGACTTGATATTTCTGATTTTAGTATTGGAATTTCGATGTAAATCATCAAGATTTGCATCCTTTATTTCATCGTTGGTACTAGGTCTGTTTATGGCCTCTTTAGCAATCTGTTTTGTCGCTTGCCATCTCAAGATAAGCTTTGTTGCAATAATAATGCCTACAACAATGGCCCAAATCCACAAAGGAGGATATTCCAATCACCAGGCCTCGCAGAACTAGCTCTATTTCTAAGATGACACCTTCGAACTATTAATCTTTTTGAAAATCCTGATTCTTTGGCAGCCATGTTAAATGGCTTGCCTCCTCGTCAACCGTGCTGAAACAAGATTGTTGGACCTGTTGAGTTCGATACTTGTTTCATTACCATTGCTAGCGACGATTTTGTAAACGAGACCAATGACTTGTTGTTACTGATCTTCTTATTTCCATTCACTGGCCGATGAATTGATGAAATTAAATGCCTATCGATAAATGAGCCTCCATTATTGCGCATGATTAGAGTAAATCCATTCCTTCACCTCAATAAAATTTGTTAGATCAATTCGTCATGCATTGAAATGCAATCATTGGTACAATCAAGCATTCGTTTCTATATCTTATTCATTATTGAGTTCTAGTTGTCTGTGGAGCTTCAATCTAGTATCTATACCAGTTAACATAAGTAATCTAACACATTCCAGGTCAGATAATTACGCATATTCTCATTCCCGTTACCGTACTTATGTTAATTGGTATAGGTCAATAATAGCAAGCCAGATGCAGTGCTTGCTCTTGAGATTTCAGGTCATTTAGCTTGCAAATATCTCTTTTGGGGTAAAAATCAGTCAAAGGTCAGTCTAGTGGTAAGTAATATTGATTTAAAATGTCCCATGTTAGCATGTTACGGATAATGTTCTTCGAATCCGCAAATATGCCGTCGAACTATTCGACATGAAACCAAGTGCGTAGTAGATCTGAAATACTCTACTAGATCACTTCTCGTGTGCGAAAGGGCTTCCCATTAGTATGTCATATAGCATTCGAAACTCTTTGATCTAGTGTAAAAACTTTCATATATAGCGATTTATTGGAAGATGTTGTAATATGAAGATCAAACTGAAAAATCCTGAAATATCGACTCCTCTAGTTGTGTTGTCTCTAGTAACAATTGTTATGTTGGGGCCACAACTCTTATCACAGCAGCCTACTTTTGCACAGCAACCAGGTACAAATAGTACTACACATGCCGCAGCATTTACTCCCAAGCTAAATGCAACTAACTCCGTATCGATACCTGTTTCAAGAGGTTATGTTAACGGAAAGATTGGATACTTTATAGCAACTGATGCTTCAGACCCCCAAATTGCAGCGTCTATAACAAATAGCAC
>JANWJI010000134.1 GCA_025449515.1 Nitrososphaeraceae archaeon
ACTAAATTATTGGCCTGCCACTCAGGGTTTAGTCGCGACAATACATATGCATTCGTTGTCCATTCTTATAGATCCAGTAGCGGTTGCATATCTTGTTGCTGCGTATTTAGCCGCTCTACTCCAGATTAATTTTTTCCTTTCTTCAGATTCAGTAGATAAAAAAATACGAGCGCCAGTACTAATCGCTTGACAATAACGACTATAATCTTCACCAAATGAAAACTCGAATGTTACAGTTACCGTCTCGATTCCAACATCTCTAAATCCTGCTCCAAGGAAAAAATTTGCAAGTCTATTCTTGTCCGCAAGACCAAATGGATTTGGAACACTAGGCAAATTCTCAGTAGCCATCTGTACTGACTCGCCTATAATTTGCATCGCCAGACTGATTACTGGGACCTTATGTGCATAGGCCCAAACTGCTGCAACAAATCTCCCGCCAGATACTAGAGATCTATGTATCTTAAGGAGTGTTGAATTTAGATTTGGCAAAAACATTAATCCCCAACGACATAGTACAGCATCAAAAGATAGATCCGGTAACACTAAATCTTGTGCGGCGGTTTCCCAGTATTCGATAATGTCTTGCGATCCACTATCTACGACTCTTTGTTTTGCAATTGCTAACATTTCTGTTGAGATATCAGTAGCCAATATATGACCAGTCGCGCCAACAACTCTTGCCGCTGTTAATGCTGGCTCTCCAATGCCTGTTGCTATATCCAGTATTCGCTGTCCCGTCCTAATTTCTGCAAGTTCAACTAATCTATTACTTAGGCTTTGAGCGGCCTTCTTAATATGTGGCCACCATATTCGATAGCCTTGGGCAGCGCTATCCCAGATTGGACCTCGACCGATTTTGGCCTGCCTAGGATCAAATGAAGCAGATGTCATATTATTATCGAAGTTAACATGAGATATTATAATGTGTTCACACGAAATCTTGCATCGATGATCGTGATCTAATTATTGGTCTAAGTTTGAAATAAATTGCTTCTCGTATGCTTTACTAGAAATACCAGCGATAAGGCAATTTACCCCCTAAATGAAAAGTCTATTTTGCATTTCTGAGGCTCGGTATTCTTTACTTGCTAATTTCGGTTTGGTCCTAACTTTGTTGTTTACCACTAAAAATTAAATATGAATTAATTGACTTTTATGGACCCGATACCACTTGTATTGTTCCTCTCATTGTGAAGGGATGGTACGCACAATGGTATGTAAATGTACCAGTCATAGTTGGTTTGAACGACAATTGGCCTGAACTATTTGGATTTATATCATCACTTGATGGTAATACATCTGCTCCTGTATCTATAATTAATTCATGTTTTGTATCTGTAGGATTTTGGATTCTTATCATATTACTTGCGTTTGCAAGGACCTTTAACTTGGGATTGGGTACTCCCTTGCCAGCGTCTATCCAGTTATACACGCCTGGCTTTTGTTCTTTTGCTGATAATTGAATAGTGTTAGTAGAGGAATTAGCTGCATTTTTGTCTTTTATAGCAGATGCTGTTTGCAAATGGTATCGATTTGAATAACTACTAATATTCATTAAA
Organism: Nitrososphaeraceae archaeon; assembly: GCA_025449515.1. Taxonomy (GTDB): domain Archaea; phylum Thermoproteota; class Nitrososphaeria; order Nitrososphaerales; family Nitrososphaeraceae; genus JARBAU01. The sequence continues at coordinate 1,563 of JANWJI010000134.1, forward strand.
CCGAATACCAGTGCTGCTGTCAATATACATGCTGCGATAACTGCAAACACAATCAGTGTTTTGCTGTTGTATTCAGATGAAGTTTTTGTGTTCATCGCACTATGACTACAAAGTATAACATTTATTCTGGACGTGTACATGAAAGATCAGATATAGTCAAATGTAGTACGATGTATTACACCATATGTTGTTGGTAGACATCCAGAATATTAGTAATATACTACACTGATATCATATATTGGCGAGACTGGTTAAAAAGGAATTCAAAGGTCCATTGGAGATTAAGATTGGGACAAAAAGCATATGGATTTGTATGTGTGGCTTAAGCATTAACCAACCATTTTGTGATGATTCCCATGAGAAAACAGCAGATGAAGAAGATAATAAAACTTATGCATATGAAAAAGAAGGCGACAGAACTGAAGTAAAGAATTGGGAAGTGGCGTATTAGATCATGTCATTTGGTTACTATCGAATCACGATTGATACGGTTCAGAAAATAGATCATGCAGATTTTATTCAGGTTAGTATCATAAATAGAACTAACTATGAATACATAGCATCATATATTTAATTCTCAATTAGCGGTGTTATTCAATGCCTGAAAAGTATAGTAGTTTTAAAATTAAAAGTATTTTCTATGGAAGAGATAAAGTAATAGCTATTATTAGTATTGTATTGATCATATCAACTTTTTATGGTTTATTTTTTTCCTTCCAAGATATTTCAGAAGGGAATGTCAAAAATAATCTATTTGCTCAGCAGAGAGATCGTCAGATTATGGCAACAAGAAATCTTTCTCAACATATTACCTCAGACCTAGGTCTGGTAGAAGCAAGACTTGAGGGATTATCAAATTCAATATATTTTCAGCAAGAAGATTTAACTAGCAATAAAACGAAAACGTTAGTTCAAACTAACTTTTTAAAAATAGCTGGTATAGTATATCATCTATTCGTAGTAGATAAAAACAATATAGTGACGATAGATATTTCTACTAAAGGTGCAAAAACATTTGTGGGTACCGATGTCTCACAAAGTCAACATGTAATGCAAGCAGAAAAAACCCGAGAGCCAGTATTTTCTAATGGATATGTAGGAATAGATGGTAAAACCAGAATTGGAATAATCTATCCTGTTATAAATAGACAGACAGGGAAATATTTAGGAGTGGTAGGAGCAGTTGTTCCCGTTGTACAATTCTTTTCCAAATATGAAAATATTTATAATATAGAATCACAGTTCCTAGTAGCCTATGATAAGAATAAAAACTACATAGCTACTCCAAGGACACAATTGTTAGGAAAGAATTTTTTTGCAAACGATGTTCAAGAATTCTTCCATCATAACCAGATACAGAATAATTTATACCAGCAGGTTTTCTCAGGTAAGCCAGGATATGCTGTCTATGACTTTGGAAGCGGTGAAAGGTTGAATACAGGGTATCCTATATTTCTGTCTGGAAAGCCAACATATTTTGTTTTTGTAATAACACCTACTACTACAATATATTCCCAAGTTGCCAAAGTTCTTTTTTCACAAAGAATAGAGACATTTTCATTGCTTGCAGGTGCTACTCTTGCAATTGTAGTTTTAATTGTGTTTCTTATCAAATGGAGTAGTCTAAGTGAGGAAGTGAAGAGAAGAGGAAAGGAATTAGAAGAAGCAAACAAAGAACTTGAAATTGCAAATAAACAATTGTCATTGTCAAATGAGCAGCTAAAGATACGTGAGAAAGCTCAACAAGAATTTATCAATATAGCAGCACATGAATTACGGACTCCAATACAACCAATCATTGGCTTGTCTGAGGTTCTCCGTTCCAGAAACTTGGAAGGACAGTCACAGCAGGAGAATATCTTGGATGTGATAATCAGAAACGCAAAAAGACTGCAGAGACTGTCCCAAGTTATATTAGATATTACACGAATTGAGAGTGGTCTATTAAAGCTCAACAAGGAACGATTCAATCTAAAACAAGTAATATTCGATACTGTCGATGACTACAGAAATCATGTTAGGAACCCCAACGGGAATGTAAGAATAGTGTATGGAATTGACAAAGAAGAAGAGACACCGCAAGGAGGAGGAAGGGGTCAACAACGACAAGAACAACTACTACACAAGCAGCGGCTGATTCGAGATAATACATCCATTGTCCTTATAGAAGCAGATAAAGTAAGGATAACGCAAGTAATCGATAACCTGGTTAGTAATGCCCTCAAATTTACAAAGGAAGGAACTATATCTTTATCATTACAAAGCAATGATAAGAGCCAGGCTGTTGTAAGTGTAAAGGATAGTGGTCAAGGTATAGACCCAAGTATGTTACCAAAGCTGTTTACAAAATTTGCTACAAAGTCTGAATTCGGAGGTACTGGTTTAGGATTATTTATTTCAAAGAATATTATCGAAGCTCATGGAGGCAAAATATGGGCTGAAAATAATACTAACGAAAAGGGAGCTACTTTTTACTTTAGTCTACCACTATTAGGATCGTCAACTCAATGATTGCTATATTCACCTTTATAATGAAGCTGATTGTACAACTAAAGCCTAACTATATGTGAACAGTTTCCACAACTCCAAGAAAGACAGTAGAGTATCCAGCGCAGCCAGCTGATGATATGGGATCTGGTGGTATTGTAAATCCAGCAGCAACACCAAACAATAATTTACAGCAACATGCAGAGGGTTCAATAAATTAGGTCATGTTGCATTCTAACCCACTGGATATTGAATTCTAGTGTCAAATCCACTTTGGCTTGAATGTCCCACGAGGATACTGCCCAGAAAATATAGTAAGATTATCTGAATTATTTAAAACTGATCTTCATGAAATATATCCACGTTTTAGACGAGCTTCTGTTTGGGACGTCCAATGGCTTGGTAGCTTGTAGAAAGCGGGGTAAAAGAACATAGATTGGTTTGGAAACCAAAGATTCCTCATGAAACCTCACACATCAACGGATTGTTTTTTGTTGGAGATTCTGATGCCCACAGCCCTTTATTATGTTATCCAAAAATAATGTCCTATCTTAACATGTTTTATGCCAACAACGTTCCTCCTCCAAAATCAACTCCTGTTATATAAATATAACTGTGAAGATCTTAGCAGCTGAAAGACAATAGGACTTTTCTGTAAATGTCAATCTTTAGTACTAGGTCAAAAAGAGTCATTAATTGTAAAGCGGCAAAAAGAGAAGGCTATACTGATTTAATCATCCGTAACTACTCATAGACTACTATTGTACTAACTTGTAAGCTACAAGTTTGTTGTTCTGCATAAGAGGAATTATAATCGTACTTTGACCTGGTATAAACCCTAGATCAGCAGCACCTTTTGTGTGTAAATCTATCAAAGTTACATATCCAGTTCCATCAGCATTAACGTCATATACCTTTCCTGCAGGATTATCAGTAACATAGTAATGTGTTTTGGTAGCATCCGACACTATTCCGTCAAGACCACCAAAAGGAGATGTAGTTCCTGCTTTTCCTAAACTGCTTATTGTCTTATTTTTTATATCAATAACCTCCACGCCTCCTCCAGGTTTACTCAAAGGTCCCAAAGAAACAACAATTAATTTATTTTTGTTATTGTCTATATACAAACCATTAGGACCGTTTAGTTGTGGGCTTTGTGACCAAATTTGTAAAGAAGGTGTACTATTTCCAAAATTCGTATCTAGCTTGTAGATAGTATTGGTAATTGTATCAGATACATAGATATTTCCTCGATTATCTGCTACAACATCATTAAGAAAAGCACTTCCTGGCGCATTGAAGCGCTTGATTATTTTACCACTAGTAATATCTATTTCAACAAGATCTGTGATGTCTGAAACATATAACTTACTATTGTCATTAGAAATAGCTATACCCTTTGGTGCATTCAGTCCTGTTATCCAATTTAATTGAATTACGCTCCCGTTAGAGGGTGAGACTTTAGAGATGAATCCATTTTGATCTTTTTGATCTGGTTTTCCATTTACATTTGAAACCAACAAGACATTTTGTTTAGGTGCATAAGCTACTGATTCTGGGTTCTTCAAATCAGTTGGCGTTTCCCATAATTTGTTAAGCTTTGTCTGCCCTGCTTGTTGTTGCTGTTGCTGCTCTTGTGCTTGTGCTTGCTTATCGTTATTCAAATTAATGCTAATTCCGCTGAATAATACTGTTCCTGATATCGCTACTATAAGCAAAAAGGTTCTAATTAATGATTTCTGTGAAAGCCTTCTATTATTTGCAATCAATATTCAAACATTACTGAACATAATTAATAAACCTACGTCTTCATATTCATTATTGTATTCTTATCAGGCCATATGTTGAGTTCGCCCAAATTGCATGGTAGACAACGATTGTATGATAGTATGCTTCACATACTTATCATGTTATTACTCAGCTCTGTTAACTTAATGGAATAATTGGCAGATACTGGTAGCAATTTCATGCTTGGATTAGGAGCAATCTTTCCTATAAGAATCCTTAAGTTAACAGGGCCTATTACTCGATGAAAAAATTTAAAAACAAACAAATGGAGTACCGTTACCTCCAACAAAACTATGGACAATGAAATACTACAGGTCCTTTGAATTCAATATGCCATTTGACGCATCTGACGGGCCCATTCGACGGTCTATTTGACCCATTTGACTGACAGAATTTTTCTACAAGATATCATACTAAAATAACGAATATTATCCAGAGCAAATGCGTTATCGAGATTTTGAGAGAGAATAATGCTAAGCGCCAATAAAGGAAAGAGATTCAAAAAAAGTAAAGGATAGTGCAATAGCCTGTGGTCATATCAATATTAATAAGGATATAATCTACTATTATAGCACTATCATCTATACACCCTCTAATAGCTTACCTCGACACCAATGACAGCAGGCTAGTATCCTATGCAAATCCTACCCACGGCACATCAATGCGTTATACATTTAACCGGAT
>JANWJI010000135.1 GCA_025449515.1 Nitrososphaeraceae archaeon
CTTACCATCAAGATTACTATACATCATACAGATACTGTTAGTGTCATCGTTGCTTGCTCTCTAAATCCTATTGCTGCAGATCTCAAAGGCCTAGTACGGCTTTCAAATGCATTAACTCGTGTAGAGGAGAGACTGCTACGATACATAGAATGCGCGCCCCCATCGCTGTCACTGTCATCGTCCATTCCAGATCATGAATCTTGGATCGTAACGATGTGGCATTTCGGATCCGATTCTCCTAGTGAATACACAGGCGATGAATTCGAAGTCGCATGGGAAGTTGGACAAAATGCCTTGTTTCGAATATACACTAAAGACATGAATGGAGTAACTAGAATCAGAAGAGAGCGACAAGAATATCCTAATAAAAGATTTGATGAGGCAATAGATGAAAAACTACCTACTGTCATCAAGATGCGCGCGCCACTAACTTCTAACTACATTATGACTATAGAAAATTTGTAGTATGGTGCATCCTCTCTCCTTATCAAGAAAATGCTCTGTTGATGAGGCTTACGATGCAATAAGAAACAGGTTAGATAAGCACAGCCTGTTAAGAAGATTAGACTTCAACCTAACTACATAATCAAATACATTATCAATTCCATAAAGAGGGGAGGATATCTGCCTTTAAGTCTGGAAAAGCTAAAGATAGAAAATCCATCCTTATACAACGTGTTGGCTAAATGAAAGTCTCTCTTGCCCGTAATCCGAATCAAATCATGTCGGATTTTCTAGCAAATCCCCGGAGAAGCACATCGAATAAAGCGTTTCTAATACAGATATGCGGCGCGCCAGATTATAAACATTCCCCAAAATGGGATATTTAATGAATAAAGTGTTCCTTGGCACTAGCATAAAATTAGGCGTGAGTCTCAGTGTGACGTCACAGTCGTCACAGCGGTCACATAAGCTGACACTGGAAACAATTCTATCGACACGCAGATCTCTCCTCAACAAACAGGCTCAGAAACCATTCAAAATGCAGGAGAAATTTACGTATTGAATAACCCACAGCTAAAAAACAGCTACTTGCTCATCTAAGAGGTGTAGCACCAACATGGGATACGAATGGTACGCAGGGATCTGAATATGCATATACACTACCGACAATTGAAGAACCTGAAAGAGCGATACAACAACTAACAAATCTAGCCAGAGGACATGCATTATCACAAGGCCGCAACTACATTACATTAGTCGACATCTCAATGATCATTAACGTCGTACTCTCGACTGCGTCAAAGGAACGTGTAACCATATTCGATCTGTTGCTTGCACATAATGGTAAGATTACTGCTTCAAAAATAGAGCAGTCGCTGAACATGTCACGTCCGACTGCACGCAATTTGAGCAACTACTTCATGATGACAATATCACATTCTTCCCCGTTGCTTTTAAGGCCCTGGCAATCACTCAGGTCCTTACATAGACGATACTTGTTCTTGACATTATAGCAGGTATGAATAAGCTCCAGCCGCAATTGCTGGCATGACGCTGCAAAGATATCACAGTCATGGCTTAATATCTCATTTGCCGTACTAATGGCCTGCATTGTTACCATTGTGTTATAGTTAAATTTCGCGCCAAACTGATCTATCAATCCTATAGCATCATGGATCTCTTCGTTACGGACATATCCGATGCAATTGAATTTCATACATCTTTTTGGTGTGCGGTAGATTATTGTCTTCACGTACCTCCTCAGGCTTTTACTAGAGGGCGATGAAATATTCTATCTATACTTATCATATCCCATTATAGTCAATATTTTTAATGTGGCATGCTGCATATCGTATTTAGAGACATTTCCGAGATAACCAAAACCAAACCTTGTTCCTTTAACAGCGTAGCGATTGTTACTAGCTTTTCACTCATCCCAACCGGTGCCCCAGGTAGGCCAACTTTTGATAATCCGGTGCAATAAAAGCTTTGCCCTGTGATAAAACAAATCTGTAAAGGAATAAAATAGAATTAATTAAATCACCTCTAGTGATCTTTACCAGTTATCTCCTCGTAGTCTGGCAAGAATGTAAATAACAATCTCAATATGGTTTGATTGTTCCTTTTTCACGGAAGATAATTCATGTAAAATGGTATAATCTAAACCATCCTCTAAAGCCTTAAGATTTTAAATTAATATTAATTGTATCTTCTTTCCATCTTCTGCCACATGTTTTTGAATACCATTATGACTATTTTTTCTGATCTAGTCCCATTTCATGCATAAACTCCTTGAGTAGTTTTGGATCTCGCAGCATCTGCTGAAACACAGATGATATTCTAAATGAGTCTTTCATTTTGTTTAGTTGAGGTAAATATTTTGCGTAGTTATAATTATTTGATACAAGTATAATTCCATATACATCATAATTTTTTAATGTCCAGGTATATGATATAGTTTTTCCGTCTGAATTATAAACTACCTGATATGCAGCAGATCCTGAAAGTTGAGTTTTATTTATACTTGTTATCTTAAAATGCTTATTAATGTAATTAATTTGTCCAAGACTATACATATTAAATAATGATTCTTCATTGACCTGGTTTGCTGAGATTGGCAATTCCTGCTTATAGATCGCAATAGCTGCGGGATGTATCTTAGATGAATTTATTGATGGCGCAAGAAATGCAACAATATTATATTTACTAATATTTTCTTCTTTTATCCAGCCAGAGGGATAACTTATATTGATTGCATTGTTGTATGAGCGCATGCCAATGTCAGAGGTATTTTGTGCCATTCCTAGTTGCAGATTAAACATATACAAGAAGCATATTAGAAGACAGACTATTGCAGATAAAAACAGAAGGGAATTAACAGACGATTTATGATTATAGCTTGTATGACCGCCTCTTTCAATTGAAACAATGATATTCGTTTTAAATTTGTATTTTATAGCCTCCAAAAATTTCTACTCCTATGTCGCTCATTTATTGAAAATAATAGATAATAGACTCGCTAGGAAATGTGACACCCCTATATTATCTATTAATGGCCTAAAATCTTGACCAAAATGCTCTACACTATCGAGAGTGGTTTTCTGGATCTGAGGATCGAGCGATTTTATCAAATTACTTAAATCGCCAAGCAAACCATCTATCTTTGCCAAACGCTCAGGCGCCTTATCTGTTGCTCTAGGAAGAGACTTTATATTATCAAATACCTCCGTCTGAACACCAGGATCATTCTCCATCGTTCGCATGTTGTTCAATTGGTCTTCAGATGGTTTAAAAGGTCCCTCTTCAGATGGTTTAAAAGGTCCCTCTTCAGATGGTTTAAAAGGTCCCTCTTCAGATGGTTTAAAAGGTTCAAATGGGCTACTAATCTGCGGCTCCGGTAAAAAACTAATGGCATACACAACGTGGAAGCCGTTGATTATGATTAAAATCGCTGCTAGACAGATTATAAAATTCATAACTGTTAATGCTGATCCTAATTTAGGCAAACGAATTGCTCATTTATTATTCCTCATACTTATTAAATTTTTATTTTGCATTTCATTATTGAATTGAACTTAAATCTAATTCAAATTTTTCTGCATCCACAGTCCGATCTAGTTCTTTTAGCATTACACATGCATTCTCTAAATATTGTCGGGCTTTTTCATTCATAGCCTTCTTGAGATAAGTCTTCCCAATATATCCCATAGTTATGGCCGCACCGAATTGGTGGCCGACTTTTTCCTCTATTACTAACCTTTCTTCATATTTTCTTAAGGCTTCATCATAATCCCCACATTCACAATATAACCTAGCAATACCCATTAGAGTTTCAGCAATAGCCAGTTGATTTTTTAGGTTCTTAGCTTTTAATAGACTCTGATTATACAATTTTAAGGCAGCATCATACTCTTTTTTAATCCGGTAAATATCTGCAATATTGTATAGCGATTGATACAGGTATAATGGGATATCAGCTGCTATTTCATAATGTTGACCATCGGAATTCTCGTTCTTGGATTGTAATATGCTATTCTTAAATAGGCTTAATGAATTAGAGTATTCATCTAAGGCTAATTCGTATTTCCCCTGTTTTTTCAGAATACCTGCTATTTGATACGTTATTGCAGCAAGAACAGATTCATTCTTTGGTTGTTGACTATTAAGTAATGATAAACATTCATATAAAATACTTAAGCTTTTGTCGTAACAATTATCAGTAACATCGTAATAATTAGCTAATTCTGATAAAACCTGAACGTGCAGATAATCATTCTTAACATTAATAGAATATTCAAGAATGTTGTCATAGCTATTCTTGGCTTCATGATATCTTCCTTCCCATATCATGTATACATTTCGTGAAAGCTCAAGTATACATTTCATTTTTTTATCGACTTTACCTAATATTTGTGCGTCAATAATTGCTCTCTGATAGCATTTTTCTGCCAAGTCTAGATCTCCATAGTTAAAAGCCATCCTAGCTATTCTCACATTATGCTCTAATGACTTGTCATTAAAACCTGCTTTATGAAGATAATATGCACAGCCTATTGCTATGTCATTATAATCTTCGGAACCACTTGTATCGACTTCTTGTATGGAATCTAAATAAAAAGTAGCAACTTTTTTTAAATATGCTTGTCTATATTCATCGAACAGTCCATTCTCTAGACATTGTTGTATCAGATTATGTTTATACCACAGATATTTTTCCTTTTTCACAAAAAGCCCTGACCTTACAAGTCTTTCTAGGAAGATATACAAGAAATCGAAATCATAGTCGAGATATCTTGCCAATTCCTTAATTGTTAAAGGCATAGCTAACACAGCTATTTTATTAAGATTAACCTTATCTGATGGATCGTTACTAAATGATTCTTTCTGCTGGTCTACAAGTTCACACATTTGACCCCTATTGACATTCCCAAATCCTGACTCTTTCGCTTTGGCGATCCATTCTATATCTGATACTGGCATATTGATCCATTGATTCAAAAGCAGAGGAAAGCCTGATGATTCTTCTTTAATTCTTCTTAAATCTGGATCAAAAAGGTTTTGTTTTCTTGATAACTTTACCCATTCTCTTATTTCTTCCTCTACCAAACCTGGGACTTCTAGTATGTCCGCTCCTAATTCCTTCAGATTTCTAAGTGCATAATCATATAACGCGGAGTTATCATCAGATACATCATACGTTTTGAATGATACCATAATGTGAAATTTCTGTTGAGGCATTCGCTTAACAAAATTTATAAAAAAATCGATTGATGTTTTTCTTGCAGACTCGAACTGATCAAATATCAATACAAATTCTCTATCGTGAAACTGTTCAGATAATGAGGAAAGTATAGCAAGGTATGAAGAGAGAGTTTCCTCTTTGTGTTTTGAGATAAAATCTTGTGTTATCGTAACAATAGATTTTTCTCCTTCATAAGTAGTCAAAAATTCTTTTGCTATCTTAAGAGTTTCTTCTAGTCCTATCTTCTTAGCTACGTCGGTGACAATAGCTGAAGCTATCTCTTTTCCTTTCTGCTTGGCAAATTTTTCTAAAGCATTTTTAAGTCGATTTTTTGTAATGTTGACTTTTTCCTCGACTCGTGCCATATTTTGAATTTCATTAATCAAAGCTTCAAGAACAAGGATGAAGGGAAAAATCAAAGATTGGGAATTGTTTTCTGATACAGAATTATTATCATAAACACCCATAAAGGGTGGATTATTTGTATTTTTTAGTCGTTTACAAAATTCCTGTATTAAAGTAGATTTACCTATTCCTTCTTCCCCAACTATAACAGTGATGCTTTTTTCTTTGTCTATCTCACTGGCTAACCAACGTAATTCTTCATTTCTTCCAATGAATACCGTGTTCTTGGTAGTATCTAACTCATGAATCTCAGTCAACTTAATTTAGTGTGATACAAGAATGTGTAACTTATTTTTTGCTGAATTTGACATATCAGAAAGAGCCAAATTTGCATTGTTTAAGAGTTATGTAAATAACGCAATAAGTTCATTATGTAAAGTATTTCTGGTCATTTTGTTATGAGTTTGGTTGTAATTATCTGTCCAATCATTCACGGCTTTTCCGATGTCTGATTCTTTTGTAAA
>JANWJI010000136.1 GCA_025449515.1 Nitrososphaeraceae archaeon
GAATGCTACCGTAAATGCTAAGCAACTCGCGAGTAGATCTATTGCTCTATAGTGTTAATATTGTAAATCCGATCTATTCTAATAGACATCCGTAGCTTGACACTCTTGAACGTCTCTTCATTCCAAAAATGACTCATTTCTTGGTTATGTAGACTATTCTGGTATATTAATATTTCATGTAGATATAAAAACGAAAAAAAATAGTTGTGGGTGAGTGTCTTAATTAATTTTGGTCGTTGCCACCACCAGGACATCCATGGTGGAAGCCGCCGCCGTGCGGATTGCCATTTGGCCCAGACTGAAAGTCATGTGGATTGCCGGACTCACCGTCATCATGGGGATTCCCGCTACATCCGGGATTTTGTGCCGCAAAGGCCGTAGGAATGATTGTTGTTGTGGCATGGATATTGCGGATAAAGCGACGATTCCAATCGCTATCATATACGTTTGATTCTTTGACATTTGACTCATCGTAATAGTAGTTACTATTAAGCCTTGAATCATCTATACCATGTTGGGATAAACGTATATAGTATGTATTTTCATGTGGCAAAACCACTGTAGGCACCTAGATAAGATGAATTCTGATCCACATCCAAGGAAATATAGTGTGACTGGATTCAACCACGTTTGATTAAATCTGTTGATTGTAAAAATATTTGACGTAAATCATTCAGTTAGATAAAAGAATATAGGAAGTAAATATAAACTATGTTTCTCCTCCACCTACTACTTCTGGGGTTGTCTTGATTCCATTTTCAAATCCAGAACCAGAACCACTATAGAGCAAATAAATCGGACCTTCGTTTCTAAGAAGATCTATTGTGTTGTAGTAGTCCTCTAGATGGTAATAGAGGTTGACTTGGCCACCAACCATATTATCTGGAGGCAATGATGAACCATTCGAACTCCTCAGTCGGAGGCGCTACCTCGTCATAGATAGATTTTGAGTTTGTCATTTAATTTGACTTGTATTTTTAGTGCTTAATGCATTCTCAATTGGTATTATTTATTCCTACTATCGTATGGTCCAAACGAATTTGCAAGACAGGATTCCGCGAGATGAATATAGTCGTATTTTGCCAATACCCTATAGGGTGACGCCTCTCTTTTGTAACTGTGGCAGATAGTTGTCCTTTTTGAGAAATTGTATATATTCCTTGAATCACTAACTTTACTAGGTGTTAAACGAAATTCTTAATGTATCCAATCTAAGGAAGTATTTTCATGTTAAAAAGAGTCTTAGAGATTCCTTTCATCTGCACGGCGACGCTCAATACATTAAAGCCGTTGACGATGTAAGTTTTAAGATAAATAGGGGTGAGGTATTGGTTATTGCTGGAGAATCGGGTTCTGGCAAGAGTACTTTGGCTAGATTAATACTTCGTGCTATCGAACCGGATAGTGGTTCCATATTCTTTGAAGGGCATGATATTACAAGAAAACGAGGAAAAGGACTAAAAAATTTTAGGACCAAAATTCAAATGGTACAACAGGATCCATATACTTCCATTGACCCACGTTGGAGAGTGATGGATATCGTATCAGAACCACTTGCTATCCATCACCTCTATTTCTCAAGGAAGGAACGGGAAGATGAAGTAATAAAAGCATTAGAAAATGTAAGATTAGAACCCGCGTCTGAAATATCGAATAAGTTTCCACATATGCTCTCTGGGGGTCAAAGGCAGAGAGTCGCTCTAGCTAGGGCTCTTGTTGTAAATCCAAAAATAATTGTAGCCGATGAACCTGTCTCGATGCTTGATATATCTGTCAGGGCAGAAATATTGCAATTGATGAAAGCCTTGAAGGATAAATTACAGATTTCATATATCTACATTACCCATGATCTTTCTACATCCAGATATATTGGCGATAATATTGCTATTATGTATGCCGGCAAAATAGTAGAAACCGGGCCAATCAACCAAGTACTATTGAATCCACTTCATCCATACACTCAGGCATTGATCGATGCAGTTTCTGAACCTGATCCAAACGACTTGCAAAGAGAAAAAACAATTCGTTTAAAACATGGGGCCTCTAAAACCGATGTGGGTTGTCGATTTTGTCAATCCTGTCTTTATTCTATGGAAATATGCTCAGAGGATCCTATCCTGGAACAAAAAGAGACTAACCATTTGGTTTCCTGTTTTTTATATCCTAAATTGATCCGATAATAGTCGATTGACTCTGATTTGTGAAAAGTTACTCGGTATACACTTATCTCAATCTATCAGAAGTATAGATGTGGAACTGCCGGTTCTATTATGGCAAATAATTAATACGATCGAAGCCTGACTTTAGAGAGGTATTTGCTTAAAACGATATAACAGAATTAGATCGTTTGGTCATTTGTTTACACCCAATAATTCAATGATACATGTCTCTCAACTTCTAATCAAAAATTAATACGTCGTAATTCCAGTAATATTTAATCAAACGAAACGATATACTAAAATGTTCGGTATCTTTTTATATCTCTTAAGAAGGTTTTAATTTACTTAGTTTTACAACCACTCATTTTCTTTGTCCTAACTTTAGCCTAAGCGTAAATTACTGATTCCTATCTAGATTTTAGTTATGTAAATGGTTAACATTATATCGCTATTTCAATTTAAATTTGATCATAATTAAAAAATGAGCATTTGAATTCATATATTTCTAGATTCTAATAAGAATTGAGTGTAATAGGTGCATATCTCGCAGCTTGAAATTACTGATGTCGCTACATTTCTATGTTCGAACTGATCCAAGATTAGGCATTAACAAAATTCTTAAGAAGAAGAATGTGAATCATATGATGTCTTAGAATGTATGCAACGGGCTAATGATATTAAAACTCCAATTAATGTAGGCAAGGAGATAACAATCAGAGGCTGGGTACATAGATTACGTAAACAGAAGGAAAAGACTTTTTTGCTTATCCGAGATGATCGGGGCGGGGTCATTCAATGTGTATTTCCAACTCAACAAGTAGTACATCTAACCATCGAATCCTCTATTGAAGTTACTGGTATATTAACAGCGGACGATAGAGCGCCAGAAGGTGGTTATGAAATCAGAGGTAATAGTTTAAAAGTTATTAATATTGCCGACGCCGATTTCCCCATAGGCGAATACCAAAGTGCTGAACTATTGCTTGACAATAGGCATCTAGCACTAAGGACTCGAAGAATGATTGAAATTGCCAAAATCAGATCCACAATCTTAAAGTTTGCCCGCCTGTTTTTTATAGAAAATGATTGGATGGAAGTAACACCCCCAATCATAGTGAAAGGTGCGGTAGAGGGTGGCTCTACACTTTTCAAATTGAGATACTTTAATGAAGAGGCATACCTTTCACAGAGTGCACAGCTCTATCTCGAGGCATTAATCTTCTCCTTGGGGCCGGTATGGAGCCTTACTCCATCGTTTAGAGCAGAAAAATCAAGAACAGTAAGACATCTTGCAGAATTTTCACATCTGGAAGCAGAGGCGCCATTGGCAAGCCTTGAAGATGTATTAAGAGTAGAGGAACGATTGGTATCCTATATAGTTCATAATACTGTTAGAGAAAGATCTGATTCCCTTATCTTTCTAAAAAGGGATGTTACTAGTCTAAAGGATATTGAAGTTCCATTTGATAGAATTTCTTATTATGAGGCAATTGATACCCTCCAATCCAGGGATTTTAAAGTAGTAGATGCAAATGGAGACAAAAGACCCATTAGAATAGGAGATGATCTTAATATTGACTCAGAACGTGAACTAACTAAATCTGCTTTAACACCACTTTTTGTTACGGGCTATCCTATCCAGATAAAACCCTTCTATGTTAAGGAGGATGTGCAAAATAAGGGAATTGGACTGAGTGCTGATTTATTAGCTCCTGGAGGTTTTGGAGAAATTGCTAGTGGGGGAATGAGGGAAGATGATATCTTGTCTATCAAAAAAAGAATGAAGATTGAGGGACTTGATCCTTCATCATATGGGTGGTATATCGACTTGAGAAGATTTGGTTCAGTACCTCATGGTGGATTTGGACTGGGTATCGAACGCTTAGTAAGATGGTTAGTCGATATTGAGGACATAAAGGATACAGTGTTATTTCCCCGAACGATGTCTAGAATTATACCATAGTGCGATTTTTGCAAGAATGGACTATGGTCAAGATTATTCCATCAAAACTAAACATGGTTCTTTAATATTCATACTTATGATTTGAATACCTTTGTATTAAAGAACAGCATCTACCTCTATCGAAATGTCTTCATTTTAGGAGAAACATTTTACTCAGTAATCTCTGTTAGCTCAAAACAAGATAGAAAGCACAAAATTACAGATTAGATGATCTTTTGCTAATTTGATTGGACTATACATTTGTTTGTATACCGTAACTCAGCCCAGTCGAATTTGTTAAGGAATTGGTCTAGAATTGCATGTGTATTCGAATACAATTATACACATACAGTGTGACTTTTTATTTATAATATATTTCCTAAATTGTTATCTTATGAATATGTGTGAGAATAAGGTTAATTTGTAGCCTATGGCTTGAGATGATTGCCTAGAGTTCGATATGAGTAGACATGTTGCAATAAAATTAAAGACTAACTCTTGAAATATGGTTCTGACAAAATCTAACTGTATGCCGTTATTAGACAAATTAAAAGTATCCACCTTAATTTGTGAATAATATGGGGATACAATCAGGATCACCTAATTAGGTACAACTTGGAATAGAAAAATGTTAAAGACTTGTTAGGACAACAAATATACCAAAGTCTATTCTATTAAACACTCTTTGTTTTCAAAGCAAATATGGTGTTTTAATTGTAATAGTATGAGGAATGTCTGTATACATGATTCATGTCCGGAACATTGTGATCTTTGCTTTAGGATAAAGAAGATAAAGGATTCTAGATGACTATGAACGAACTAGAATGTCACTTGAATCTTGATTGATTGGATGTGCGATTGTGGTAAAGTGTCCAACGATCTATTTCCCCAAACGATTTCGCATGATATCTGCACAATTTATTTTCTAGGCATTCAATGTTTTCGTATCTAATAGCCGGTATTCACTAATATCCCAGCCAGAGGCTCATTTTGCCATTGTCTGCAAAATGGTGCAGACAATAGGGTATGTAAAAGTAGTCGGATCTTTGGAAATAGGAACTACAATGCATGTTCGTGCTTTACAAAATGGATGACAACATGTCGGAAGAGCTTATGGACATCTCACTACTTGATTTTAAACATATGGTGATACTGATACTCATATGAACGAGTTGTAGTGGATTCTCACACATCTAGTTCGAATTACTATAAGATGATGCTTTCGGAATTATAGAATCAATGTTTTTAAAAATGTGACACTATTCGAAGAATCTCTAGAAAGGTAATAGGTCTAAATCATTGCTGAATCGATCTGGTAGTTCTCTAATCTGCTGACAGATCCCAATAATTAGCTTCTTTAAATTCCTCTTTACTCTTACCTAACATCTTCCAATCTCTGAATGATTTAGAATAGAGTTTTACATTCTTAATTCCAGCTAATTTAAGCGCATAATATGCCAACCCCGATAGGGTGCCAGCACTTCCACAATATGTGATAAATTCAGAATCAATTGACATGCCTCTATTCTCAATTAATCTTCTTATCTCTTCTGGCTTACGCAGTATGTTCGTGTCAGATCTTAACATAGTATAAGGCATGTTTTTGGCATTTGGTATATGTTCTGTCAGGAAATTTAATCGCTCTCTTGTATCTATCAAAAATTTATTTTCTTGTTCCTTTGCCAGATCGACATATGAGGCATCTGCCTGAATCTCGTGGTTGATAAGTAATGTATGTTCTGTTTTCGGAAAGGTATTATTTTTCGACTCAGTTTCTAATCCCATACTTTTCCATTGGCTAAACGTCATCTCGAGTAGTGCGGTATTAGGGTGGCCTACATACTGAAATGTCCAAGCTACACGAGCAGCCAATGCGCCGAAGGTATCATCATAAATCACTACTGGCATAGTGTCAGTGATGCCCAAGTTTTTTAATATATCTATGATTCCAGACGGGTCTTTTTCTAATATTTGCGAAAGTGGTAATGATACCGCGCTCCTAATATGGCTCTGAAGATATTCGTCGAGCTTCCGAACATCTACCATCCGGACAGCATCCTTTAAGATTAACGCTTGTACTGTGTCTGTATCACAGATTACGGGGATCCTGATATGGGTATTAATGCTCGTACTGCTGTCACGTTTCTTGGTATTCATATACATCATTTTCCGTGGTTTCGCTTTCAAAATATTTTATGCCGCACATTCTCCTCTGGCAGTCTTTGCAGAGAATCTTATATCGCTACCATAGTCTTTATAGGATTCAGGATCCTGTTCTATTGGGTCTAACTGCGCTACTGGCGATAGCAAAACCTTCATATCATCAATACCTTTGACACTTCCAGTCCCAGCTTCATTTACGATCCTATAGATCCATTGCCTTAATGTTTCGGTCCCGGATCTTTCGTGTTTGTATATCTCGATTATTTTTCTAAGGATATCAATCACACGTTTTGCCGGAACACGCATTATTGTCTTTCCCAATTCGCCATGTTCTCCAGTGTTCCCCGAAAATAACATTGTATACGTCGGTGCCATTGAGTTCTCAATCCTTGAAGCTCCACCGAAGAATCCGATTGTGGCGATCTCATGCTGCCCACATGAGTTGGGACATCCACTGATCTTAATTGTGGAATCCCTCAGATCGTCATCAATATCATGCTGTAACTCCAAAAATTTGTACTCTATTTCCTTAGCTAAACGATGTGAATTTGTAATCGCCAAGTTACATGAAGTAGTTCCAGTACAGCCAACCGCGGATGCAATAGTTAATGCGCCAGGGTTTGTCAACCCTGCGGTCTCTATCCGAGTGTAGAAATTATATAAGTCTTTTCCATTTATGTATCTTATGGCGAAATTTTGCTGCGGCGTGTTTCGTGCAGTTCCTTCTATAGAGAACTCGCGAATGGCTCCGGATAATACTCTTAGTTGATTCGCAGTGATATCACCAGCGCCTAATGTTACAAATGCCGTGAAATAACCTTCCTGTTTTTGAGAGACGACATTCGTGTGCACCCATCTCTCATATGGACCTTCACTTAATGTGTTCTGTGTATCCAAGACAGGCAATTTCAAATATCTATGAGCCTTGGACATTTCCTTTTGTTCATTCTCTAAATGAACACGAAATAACTCCAAAGTGGAGCTAGCAATGGTCATTTCCACTATGGATCGTTCCTTGATCACCATTCGTTGAAACGTGTCCCAACCTGTTTCGTTAACAAAGTATCGCATTCGATTTCTGGCCATATTTTCACGGTTTCCGTGTCTATCAAATAATCTGATGGTAGCTAAACAAGTCGGAAGAAGCCTATCTTCAAATGTGAAATCTTCCAAAAGGTGCCCCAAAAATGAAGCAGCACCCAAGCCTCCACCAAGATATATTCGAAAGCCTTTTACGCCGTTATCATTAATCATTGGTACAAGCCCAATATCTGCAATTCTCACTAACCCATGGTCAGCGCAACAGGAAAAATTAATTTTGAATTTACGTGGAAGATTTTGACATACGGGGTTGCGGAGAAAGAATTGAGCAATTGCTTTAGAATATGGAGTCGGATCAAACTCCTCCTTAGCACACACACCTGCAAAATGGCTGCACATAACATTTCTGACCGTATTACCACAAGCCTCTCGCGTAGTTAGGCCGACATCAACAAGTCCTCGCATCACTTCACTAACATCTTCAAGTTGAACCCAGTGTAATTGGATATTCTGACGAGTAGATACATGAGCGGAGCCTATTGAGAAAGCCTCAGATAATCCTGCTATTTTTTCGAGCTGATCGGGTGTAATCTCTCCACTTGGAATCTTAATTCTTATCATACTGTAGCCCATCTGTAGTCTGGAACCATATGCACCATGTTGTAATCTGAAGCGACGAAAACCGTCTTCAGATATACTACGTCGTCTGAAAAGCTTAACTTTTTGTGCAAAGTTGTCGGTTTCCTCTTTTTTCCCCCATTTGATGTGAGATCTCGTAAACAAATTGTTATCATGTTTAGAATCTGGAGCGACATTATTATTCATGATAACCTAATTCTATTTGTGAAACAATATATTGTTTATGGAGTTCTAACCAATTAGACTTATGCGAGTTGGCCATCAAGCAAAATGACTCTGACTATTTAATTGGGAATATATTTAGGTCAAAAATCAATTTTACAGAAGGGGTAATAATTGGACTATTAATTTTGTTGGTAAATCGCTTACATAATTCCAAAAGCCTTAATTGGTTATCGCGATACGAAGACAACTTGATCTAGTTTATAAACGGTATTTTTTTCAGTTGTTTTATACGCATTCAAGCATTTTTGGGATTCTTCGAATCCGACAAACTCGTGAAGATTTTCATATTGATATATCGCCAAACCTGCTTCCGGTCAAAACTTGTAGCACATCAAGCATTCAATTTATTCATAATATTTGAATAAGGTCATAATACCAGTTACGCAAACTAAGATAATGACTTTTGATACCTGCTTTTCTTTAATTTGTAGCTTGGTACGGCTATTAGAGGAAATAGCAACCAAGGATTGGATGAATTATAATATCTAATGTGAGACTTATTATCACAGAACAGATAAGATCTTACTTTTGTATGTGTTGCATACTCGAAACTCATTTGTTGCGCGATAATTCCAAACTAAGATTCTGTCAATAACATAAAATCTATCTAGTACGTACATTTTGGATAAGAGCCTATGCGAAAAGTCCTCCTCTTCTGTAAGTGATCCAAGCACAAGTAAGATGTAGCATTCCGACATAGTTCTCTATCCTCTTTTCCCATCTTATTAGCAATCGTCTAAACCTGTTCATCCAAGAATGGGTCCTTTCAACAA
>JANWJI010000137.1 GCA_025449515.1 Nitrososphaeraceae archaeon
ACATTTACTGTACAAATAGGACCTCGATCAAGTAGTGGAATTTATAGTACCAATCTAGAAATCAAAAAAGACAATTATGATTCAAAGATACAAAAATCCTTCCAAGTAGTATAGACATATCATTTATCCTATATTATATTTATTTATTACTTTTCTTTATTTATTGATTTATTAATTTATTTGACTTAGATTTTTCTTTTTGTGCCCTATTACATCTTAAAGCTCTGTGTTTTTAGTGATATTCTATAAAAACAAATACTATTGTAGTCTCAGACCGTATGATAATCTGTTACCACCATGGATAGGCATACACAAGTAGAAACAAATAATGTTTTTACTTAACTATGGACAATACTGTATCAAAACAATATCAAATAAAGGCAGCTGTAATTGTAGTATAGCTATTTTTTACATATGGTACTGATCGTTATCAGATTATCAGATGTCTGTGAATCCCTATTTGCAATTGCCTTTTCCAAGATGAATATTGTAGTCACAAATACCACGATGAATAACCTTACCGTATAGAAGAGTACCCAATTAATATCTTTGGAAGGCAAGAATAATCAAATTCTCATTATAATTGAAAAACCGTGAATTTCGATAGTATGGTACTCATACATTAACAAAAGAGAATGCAAGCGACCTACCTTGCTCTCTCCTTGATAACGAAGGATAAGAAAGAAAATTATTATTGATGTCTATTGGTAATACAATTATGTTGGAAATTAATTATTTCTCTTGCTAGTAGTGAATCAAATGTTTGTACAAACGTTGCAAAAATAAAATCCTGTAAGTCATCATACTGATTAGACAGTTCCAAGTCTAAAAGCACACATTGATCTTATACGCCACCACTGACGTAAATGCTAACAGGTCTGAAGGAATGGTTATTATAATTGTTAATGGAAAATAATATTTTCTATCCTCGGTGTCTTGATAGTGCACTCAATTTATGTTCTCGATGATTATTGTTGCTAATACGAAGGATTCCTCATCGTTTTTCTAATTTATATGGAGCAGCGATCGTATTCAAAAGATCGTTGTCTCTTCCTTAGAATGTGTTAATATGCTTATAATAGCCATAATAATCAAAAAGTGATGTTTATCGGCCCGATCGTTTGATATTCATGATATAAGAGAAAATATCTTCTGTGTCATTTATTTTCCTGAAGTTTATGCCCAATAGAAACGAGTGTCTATCATGATTGTAAACAGGAATGACGTTATTTCATTTATTTTGGGCTTAGCTACCATAAAACTACATTAGAAAGCAGATGAATACGTTATTATGGATAAAGAACTAGATAAGCTTGGCGATATTTTCGACGAGCATATAGAATTTGAGTTTGACAAAGAAGATGTTGATGCGACTATGACCACCATGACAAAGAATCCATATGTCCATCATGTTCCTACATTAACTGGAGGGTCCGGTTATGATGGAGTTTATGATTTCTATAAGAATCATTTTATCGGAAAAATGCCAAAAGATTTGAAGATTACTAATGTCTCACGTACGATAGGAAAAGACCAAGTTGTAGATGAAATCATAATAAGTTTTACACATGATAGAGAGATTGAATATCTCCTGCCAGGCGTACATCCTACTGGAAGATATGTTGCAATACCCCGTGTAGTAGTTATGAAATTCAGGAATAAAAAAATCTCTCATGAGCACATATACTGGGATCAAGCATCGGTCTTAGTCCAGATAGGACTTCTTAAGCCAGAAGGAATGCCGATTACAGGGATAGAACAAACCAAACAATTAGTAGAATTATCAAAAGATGAGAGCAGATAAGTATTAGGAATATAGGGTATTGACTACGATATTTGGTCCAGAAAGTAGAATTATAGAAATCATGGATACCCGCAGAATTTTTTTCTATAATCATCTATCGGAGTATCAATCCAATATAGTATTTTCGGAAATATTGTCTTCTAATAACGTTATGTGGGCACATCACATTAAGAACCTTTTCTTGATTTAGATATCAAAAGATTTTTTTGTGCCAAGTGAATTAATCTGGTGGATTCGTAGCCAAATCTAGTAGTCAAAATCGTCGAAGATAAGTCATAGTCATTAAATTTGTCTCTCTTTCTCATGATGTGTAAAGATGCGAATTTTGTGATAGGTTTGCTAAAGTAACTGAACCAAAGATCAATGCAACTTATATTCAAACAGGTAAAGTAAACATGATTTTCAAAATTTTGTGACCCACCGGCCAGATTCAAACACTGCCGCCATGGCAGCCCAGTGCGCTAATGACCAAGGTAAATTTTGGAATTTTTATCAGATCCTCTATAAAAATCAAGTAGAGGAAAACTCTGGCTGGGCTAATACAAACGATATGAAAAAGTTTGCATCACAAACACCTGACTTGAACATTCAAAAGTTTAATTCATGTCTTGATAACAATAAGTATAAATCATTTGTAGAAAATGATACTGCTCTTGCCATATCTTCAGGATTTCAAGGCACGCCTAGTTTTGTAATAGAGACGAAAGATGGTTCAAGTAGAGAGACGTTACATGGAGCATATCCTTTCCCTTCATTCCAGGCAGTAATCGATAAGAAATTAAATGAATAAGGAATCGACTCAAAGCGAATTGAAAAGAGATAACAAAATAACTTTACTACCGAAATTATCGGGATCTCGCCCTCATCTTACTATTTCTACTTCAATAAGAATGGTCTTCTCAATTTGGCATTATGTTGTTATAGCAGCAGTAATATCTACAATTTTCTGGATAATATTTAGTATTTTTGACCAGTTGCTCTTTTTTACGCCTATCTTTGTATTTTACCTACCGGATGATTCAGTAACAGGATTTATTCTTTCCACTATAACTGCAATCCTTTTGGGTATCGTAGTGGGCATGAATGTATATGTGCTAAGACGTTCAAAGAGCTTGAAGATAAATATTAAATCATTTTTTTCAGGGTCAGCTTTAAGTGTGCTTTCAAGCACATGTGCTAGTTGTTCCTCACTGGGTTTTCTTCTTTTTCTACATTTGGAGGAATAGGGGTAACTGTATCAGCCTTTCTATCTAATCATCAGACATCTTTACGAATCCTTTCGCTAGCCCTTTTGATATGGGCGCTATATTCGATAAGTAATAAATTGAATAAGAGTTGTATCTTAAAGCATAAAGTCGATAATGAAAACAAGGACAAGTAAACCTATTTTTGATCTTCAAAGACTTGAGGTAAACAGCAGGACATAATAGAATAGAAATATCTAGAATTTTGATGGTATATGATATATGTTGACTTGGTTAATATAGATTAGACTCGGTCAAAATCATATTTGTTGTCTTTTCTCAAGTTCTTGCAATCTTCCGGTTATATCTAAAAGTTGGTCTGATAGATGTACTACCGCATCATCTTTCATTTTATCAGGATCTCCCATTGATTGGTTCAGCTGCTCCAATTCTTCTACCTTGCTTTGAATGTCTGTGTCCTGCCTTACTAGTTGATGGATATTCAGAAATGTCAGATATGGCTCTATCTTGTGAATTGTCTCCGTTTTCTCTGAACCCTTTTTACGCCAGTATGTAGATCGGGATGATCTATAAAATACTTAGTCAACATGACCCAGATCTGAAATTATAGTTTTTTGCAAACTTTCTAAATGAAAGAAGAGTTCTGTAAGGCTGCCGACATCTTGTATAGTCCGATGAAGGTGGGTAATAACTATGACTTGGAATATTATTGCTAGGCTGCATAGCAAACCCCAGTTTTCTGTATGTAAGATTTTTTCGAATATGCCTTAGTAAGCGGTAGAATGATGACACTCTGCGATCAGAACGTTTGCTTTTCAGATAGCCTTAGTAATATTAATACGGTTTAGTTTTGCTCACTATATAGTAGTGCAAGATGCCGATGCCTCAAAGAGATACATCAACTAGAAAAATAACGAATTTGCTGAACATAGTGAAAACTTCAATCAAGAATATAAAAGATGGTTTTGCTCCAGGATTGCCACAACCAAAGCCACAGGCTATTCCTACTATGAGTCCACAACCAGCACCATCAGGGACATCAGGGAGTGACCTTGACCTGTTCGGTATCAGATGCATTTACAAAAGCAAACCAGATGGCAGAGTAGTAACAAATCCAGATATAAGATTCTTCACTCGACGTTATAGATCAGGAAAAGCAAATGACCCAACAGTAGAATGTACTCTAGATCCAAAGACCCCAATTACAAACCAGGAATGTACTGCCATAATCAAGATGAATGGTATGATTCATCCAGATACTATAGACTGGAAAATGAGAGGTGGACGTCACTCTTCTGACAATGGGGGGAAGGATGGAACCTGTTACAGTTTGGAAATAATGTCAGATGGATCACAAGGTAAATATCTGGAAGTGGAAAGACCACACCCATCAATGCATAGCTGTACGAAATTCTGTAAGCCCTTGTTTAAACTACCTGATATCAGTAATGCAAAGTTTGGATGGAAAGGAATCGTAATCAACAGTGCAGACAACAAATCAGTACACATCGAATCCTGGGTTAATCTAACACCAGACGATCAATCAAAGTGGCAGAAATATATCGACGTAATTGATATAGGCCAACTCCCACAGGGATTAATACTACAATGTATGGGCCCGAGGGCTACAATCAGAATTGACGGCATGAAGGGACATCCAGAATTTACAAACGTATCAATGAGAGAAATTACTCTATAGACTAGATCAGTAGTAGCTCATTTTATCTTATTTCATTATTTTAAATAAGAAATTTTATTTGCCAAATGATTTTTGTGTCAGGAAGTTACATACTCATGCTAGAATTCATGTAAAGTATTTCTTATGTCATACAATAATTATTCTGAGCCTGACGATCTTGACTTCCAACATCACCTATTATTGCATACACGTTATTGTCTGGTCATATTATCACTTTGCCACCATTATGTTGCTTCCAGAAGGAGGATCAAGTGCAATAGATGGAAGATTTAACAAATCTACTGGATTTATCAATTGATCATTCACTAATTCTTATTTGTAAAGATGGCTACTCACTGAAACTCCAGGTTTTCCGCCAGATGCAGTATAATAGAGGAAAAAGGTAAGTACATCCTTTTCCGGTATTCGGACTCAGAAATGCAATACTTGTTGGGATGTTAAGTCCTTTAAAGATCACCTCGGCTTTCAAATTCAGATTAATAATTGTGAGTCCCGCAACTGCAGGTAATACTTTGGTGTAGGCAGCATTTGCATAGAAATATGTAGGTGGTATTAATAACGCCGAAAATGAGGACACAATAATAACTGTGATAAACAAGCGTGAAAGCAATATTGATAATCGCATAGAAATTTTTGAAAAAGAAGATATTCTCATTTGAGATGGGTTCATTCATTTAAAATTTTTCTGGCTATTTTTACGTCTTGTAACTATCTCTATTAGTCGTGATTATTGAAAAAAGTCAGAGAATAAGGTTTCTACAATCTTGATTCGTTGATTTATTTGAAACCCACACTATGATGAAACACGATCTATATGATATCACAACAACTTGTGCTCAAAAAATGGAATAGGATATTCTATTTAGTACTTCTGAAAAGAAACACATACGGCATCGAATTACAATATCATTTAGTTAAGTGTACCTCAAATATAATATATATGATCTCTTTTTCGGCTATCAATTACATACTGCTAGGATTGGCGACTTAGTAGTGGAGGAATATCAGTACTCGATTTTAGTCATAGGTTTACGTCAAAAGAGACAAGTATTATTGTTTATTTCATTGTTCGCATAGTACTAGAAATAATAATTCAATTACAAGATTTCGATTTTATGCCTTCTGGTTCTTAAAACTCCAACTGAGATTAAAGATTGGTTAGTCAAAAATTGCTTAAGGA
This sequence comes from Nitrososphaeraceae archaeon, assembly GCA_025449515.1. Taxonomy (GTDB): domain Archaea; phylum Thermoproteota; class Nitrososphaeria; order Nitrososphaerales; family Nitrososphaeraceae; genus JARBAU01. The sequence continues at coordinate 5,889 of JANWJI010000137.1, forward strand.
CGGTTAACAGTTAACTTAACATTTGGAATAAGTAACTAAGAAGATCATATTAACTAAAAGTAACAAACTCATGCTTTTGATTTAGACTGATGTCAGCATCAAGGTAGTTAGACAGCTTTACCTAAAAGCTAATATAAATAATTAGCCGACGTTCTCAGAATCAATGTTTACGTCAAAAGTAATGTTTATTGTTGCCATCGTTATTGAGGCGACACTCTTAGTGTCATCAATCACACTTACAAAACCTGTAATTGCAAAGAAAGCTAGTGGTGGTGGTGGAAGTGGTGGAAGTGGTGGAAGTGGTGGAAGTGGTGGTGGTGGAAGTGGTGGAAGTGGTGGTAGCAGCTCATCCAAAAGTGACATGATAAGTTCCAGAAATGTCTTTCAGACGGTGTGACCGGTGGTTCTGCCACGAAACAGCAAATATGGGATTGTTTTGATTCTACCTATGGTGGTGGGGGTAGCAATAGTGGCAGCACCGGCCACTCTGATAGTGGTAGTCACATAAGCAGCCGAGACAATACTAATAATAATAACAATTAGTAAAGATTACAAATGATACTGTCTACACTTTAACTTCAAATTTAATGAAGAACATAGCGAAAATGATTATCTTATCCAACACGGTTTAAATGTAAGAAGATTTCTAAATCGATACTAACATAAGCTGGAAACAAGATCAATGCAAAATAGAGAAGATATTCAATTATTAATAAGAGCAAACACTTTGTTACTTGTTTCTATCGCATTTGTATTTCTTGGTTATTTTCATTCTAATATTAGCTTCGTTTACGGACAAAACACTTCTATTAATAATACCGCAGTTGATACTAATATCAGCATCAATGATAGAAACTCCACAAATTCGACCAAAGTACTTGAACCTACTGCAAACCCGACTGTCGGAGCGATAATCACATTGACTAATCCAACTAGTTCTCAAAATAACAATACTAACGTAGAATCTAAGAATAGTCTAAACAATTATACCGATAATACTGCGCCTATACCAAATGCAGTTACAGATGCTAATGACAATAGTGATCACTTATCTTCATCTTCAAAGTCACAATCTACTGATTCCACTAAGAATATGACTGGCGCTCATGAGGGAGATGGCCAAGAGATTGACACCGGGGATGAGGAAGAGCAAACCTTAACCGTTTCAGAAACTCAAGCAATTAAAGCAAATCTTGTCATACCAGACAGTTCACCCTTTAAGAGCACTCAATGTATCCCTGTTGGTAGTCTTGAAAAATTCGTACCGAATCCGTTTATGAAAGACCTTAATACAACACGCTTTATTGTAGGAGATTGCATCACAGTAGCTGGAAAGGTAACATGGACTCATTACATCAATACCGATGGTGATGCCAATTTTAATGTAAAACTTGATGAGAAATATGGATCACTTCTGACGCCTGTTAACAAAAATAGTCCGAAATTGAAGGGTGCATTGCATATAGAAGTAGTTTGTCAAGGGAAGAATACATCTACGGATCCGGTTAAGAAAAATCAATGCAAAATCCCTCAATATGATGGCCCCGACTTTAAAAAAGAATTACCACAAGTAGGAGATCGCGTACAGGTTACTGGCATATATGTAATAGACATACGTGAAGGAGGACACGCTGAGCTGCATCCGGTATATCAAATCAAATAAGTTTTATGATGGATAATTACAAATTCAATACGAATAAAAGTAAAAAAATTATTCATCTTCTTTCATACACGTCGTTACAGTCGTTACATACAATACAGAAATACAATACAATATAGAAACGTAGAAAGTATTCCGGCTTGTCTGGTTGTTATCTATATGGTAACGATGCAATCAAGGGCTTGAGCTTTATCATTGCATCTTGAATAGGTATATGTGTGGAATAAATAATCAAAGTAGTCGGTCCGTTTATATCCTTCTGAACGGTTTTACTCAGGAAATCGAAGCTAGATAAAACCTGAAAGCCTGCAGAGGCAAAATCTGCTTTATACTTAGATAGAAATGAGGTAGGGACAAAAAATCCTCTTAAGGTTAA
>JANWJI010000138.1 GCA_025449515.1 Nitrososphaeraceae archaeon
ATATTATTCGGCATTTACAGAATTTAGAATAAGGTTAAGACAGTACTTTAGGACCAAACATTTCAATCTGAATATGAGAAATTATCTCACTAGGAATATGTCAGAGAACTTATCTTAATTGGTGTAGCCCAGTCAGTACAGATGACGCAGATAGAACATAATATGCGACCTAGATCATAAAGTACCATAAATAGTACAAGAATTCACAATTGCTAATGAAGCAGCCAATATAATCTATTTCTATCATTAATTAATTGCGCCATCATTTCATACTAATGGTAACACTGTATCTTTTAGCAATAGCACTTATTATTAGTAACGATCTGTTCAAAGGACTGAAGTCTACCGACAGTGGCAAGAAATGATTAATACAATATTATGCGATACTAAATATTTAGTGTCATATCTTTATAGTTCGTTTTAGCAGTAAATGGGCCCCTGATGGAAAATACTGTGGAACGATCATTCGAGAAAAGATAGATAGGCAATGCAATAGATACAACCTATCGTCTTATTGTTACATACGACAATGATAGTCCCCATGTATCTTTCCACTTGAAATTGCAGCCGTGACAGGCAACAATCTGAACTGCTCGACCATTTACAACTTGATACCTTTCGAGACTCAAGCACTCGCAATTACATTTCGGGCAGGAGTATCGAGATTCATCCTGTTCCGTATTCCAATCCTCCATATAGTTACCTGACTCTTTTTTTTCAACCAACACGTCATTTAGTGTTATCGATTCAATATATTCACTATTCGAAGCTAAGTCCAATGCGTATCGATAGTTGATTACTTCCATAAAATATACTCTTTATTTACTTACTGTACTAAAATGAATTAACTTTTTTAGACATCTCGTCAAAATGTGCTAGTTGAAATTTAAGCCCTTCATCTATCATACAATAAGTCGACGAATCCGGTATTTTAGACAATGGTCACCACGGCAATTGATCTATCATATTCTCAAAAATTCGATGCTTTGCGGTTATACGTTTCGATAATACCATTCGTAAAAGTGGAGACAGACATAGATCAACAATTGTTCTAACTATCTATTACGCCATTATATGTAGATCGTATGCTAAGTGACAAATTGCATCTTTTTGGAATAGCTTTGGCTTATATCCAAGGATCCTTGTTTTAAGTTGAAACATGATATCTTTTGATAAGTCGGACGTCCTTTCTGATACCTTTGAACCATTAACATGAAATAGTACAATCGTAATACGATATATTTACGAAATTTTCCCCCCCCCCCAAACTTTTGGATATTATCTTTCAATGCTACTGCACGTCTTTAACTTGAGATTTATCAACTATACAGGGCTAGCAAAATACAGTCCAGAAAAATATCATGACTAAAGAGCAAAAAAAGGGTTTTATGATCTTGAGAACTCAAATCAGGGATGCCATGTTTAAAACTTCCCTTGCTTCTGGATAATCTGTTGGATTAAAGCGAATTAAGGTCTCTTTAATTATGTGATATTCTTATTATCTGATCTACTTTTCTTGTCTATCATATCATTCAAAATTGTATATATTTGCAGAAAATGCAAACCCTTATCTGTTGTTCTATAAGTTTGCCCTTGTTTAGAAAATTGTATCAATTGTCTATCTAATAGAAGAGAAAGGTATTCCTTGAGCTGTTGATGAGAGAGAAATGCACCATACATTATCTTCGTTTTTAGTACAGTACCCTCGCTGGCAACCTCTAGTATCCTTGCAATAATTTCAGTCCTTGTTCGGTACCTCATGTTGAGACTTTTTATCAATTTATTACACTCAATACGATAATAAAAAGTAGCGCATTTTTGCTCTATCGAGTATACAGGTTATCCATGTATTCTCTTCGCTCCATCGAATCATTACTCTGACATTGTGACTTTTCAATTGACCAAGATCTAACAAGCCTGAAATGCCTCAACACAATCGTCCCTAAGCCAGAGTATATTTGGATCGATTCTGAAAAGCATGATCCTTCTTAAATCTGTGCGAACTGGAATTTAACTGCATTCGAATATACTTCGATCATCCAACCCATTGGATGTACGATGGATGCAAGACTTGGTAACGAGAATAATAATCGGTTCCAAATATACTAGTGAAATGTTATTGCGCATATTTATTCAGGCTGATTTACGTACTACGGTTCCGATTCTTTTCGTGGAATTTCCATTACTTCGAGACGAACGGCATATTTTGTAGACTTCATGACTTGGTAAGGATGTACTAAATGGAATACCGGAAATGCTTTGATTGTGATCATGCGTATCATAATTATTGAAGCTTGTAGTCCGCTTGTCCGAATTCCTAGCTCTAGGATATAATGCGTCACATGCATTCTCTATCAATACTCTGCAAAAATAAAATGTGAAGTAGAACACCTACTGATCTCAAACCGGACACCTTCTGAATGAACCATTAATTTGTATTTTATCTGCATAGGTCTACTGTGTATTGTATTCGATAGAGTCACACACAAACCTGTACGATAAAGATCAAAAATTACCAATTATGGCCTAATATGCTCTGAACCTTTCTCCCAAAACGTGGGATGCTATTTTAAGTTCCAGAACCTCGTTTGTGCCTTCGTAAATCGTAATTGCTCTAGAGTCCAAGAAATGTCGTGCGACTCGGTTGGTCTTTTTATAAGCAAATGATCCAAATATCTGAACTGCTCTGTCTGATGTGTTAAACGCAGCATTACTTGCAGAAAACTTCGCTATGGCCGACAGGTTATCAGCTTCGGCCCTCAATACGGAATATTCTCTATTATTTCTAGTCATTTTCAATTGCCATCGATCATCTCTCATCTTTAAACCTTCGATATAGTTTTGGAGTTTTTGTCTGATGAACGCAGCTCGGTATATTAGCCATCTAGACCTTTCCATATTCAAAATTATTTTCGCGATATGTCGTTGGATTAATTGCTTTTTTGCCAAAAATGAACCATGTTGAACCCTTGTCTTGGCATGAGAAACGGATTCGTTCAGACAGTCCTTCATCACACCTATTGCACCGGCTGCTACACTAAGCCGTCCATCGATGAGCGCACTGTAGGCGATATTTAGACCCTGACCTTTTTGACCAAGCAAATTCTTTTTTGGGACAATGCAATTATGGAACGAAATCTCGGCATTTTTCACAGTTAACATCCCGATCTTATTTTTCATTTCCCTTATACGAATACCCCGAGAATCAGTTTCAATGAGGAATGCCGATATATTCTTGCTGTTACTACCCGTTCCTCCAATTTCCTTTGCATAAGTAGTAATTAAATCGGCGACGCTCCCGTTGCCGATCCAGTGTTTTTTTCCATTTATGACAAAATGATCTCCTCTATCTTCAAAACTGGTAGCAATAGAAGATGGATCACTTCCGGCAGTGGGCTCCGTAAGTGCGAATGCCATTATGTTTTTGCCCGTAGTAGTGTAGGGCAGATATCGCTTCTGTTGTTCCTGATTCCCCCATGTTTGAAGAATCATTTCACCAATTGAGATATGTGCCGAGAAAAAAGTCCTTAATGAATTCCCTTCCTCCCCTAACCTTTCTATCGCAAGAAGATAGGTGGGAATGTCATATCCTAGCCCCCCATATTTTCTAGCTATAGGGCATCCCAGCATGCCAATTTTATTGAATTCAGAAATTATCTTCTTGTTAAACGTTTCTTTCAAGTAACATTCTTCTTCAAATGGACGAATTATTTTGCATATTTCGTCAACTTCTTTTAAGAAACGTTCTTGTTTCCTTGAGATTTCAAAACTCATAATAGATAAGTTGGAATAATTTCTCATAGATTTGCTTGTCAAGGAGTCTATAAAAGTTTGCTACAGATTCGTATTAATTCATTTGATTGGTGCCCATTTTAGTCATTAATCCTAGCTTGCATCTATATCACTTTACGAGGTGCAATTACACATAGCAACTCCACTTCTGGACAGCACTTGTTTAGAAGCACTAAAGCTTCATTTACGCACTGAGAATGTCCAGATATTTTGACGGTACGATTATCGCCGAGTGCATTGTGAGAAGTAAAGTAGTTGTTATTATATCGGTGTTATACAAATGGCATAGGGTTTAAATACTTTCGATATGAAACGACATTAAGTGAAAAAAAGATGCCAGTCGCAATAATTCCAGATATTAGCGAACAACACTGTATAGGCTGTGCGCTCTGCGTTGAGATTTGCACCGCTCTTGGTCCAGATGTTCTTAGAGTGAAACCTGTCGAAGGATGGAAGAGAGGTAAGGCCTTTGTATTTTATCCGGAGAGGTGTATTTCAGATGGTGCCTGCATCGGAGTTTGTCCAACAAAGGCAATATTTTGGATGAGGCCAATGGACTACACACCAGGGCAACCAATTCCATTGAAGAAGAATGCAGTATTTGTCAAGGGCTGGGAAGAAGGTTAATTAGTTTTAGCCTTCTAAAGGCCTAAATCCCTTTTTTTGATACAAATTCCGTAGATTACTTGTTAGGTTTATTGTCTATTTAGTTACACATGTATTCTATTCTCTAACGCAACAATTTTATGTATACTGAGTATTAGATCTATCTAATCCTTATCACTTCTGCAGTTGATCAATGCGATGTCCTCATGAATCTTCTAATTACCGAGTCTAATGCGGAGGCCAAAATCAAGGTGAGATCTGAATTAGGAACCGAATGACAATTTTGGCCATAATTAATAAAGATATAAATAAAGATAAAGACATGTCACTGCCTACTTCAGCTAGGTTAGTACTTTGAAAAGGTATATTACAATGGGATAAAAATTTGAATTTTGGCCATAATTGCAAGACTATATAAATACGGTAACTTTACGTGAGGGATTCACAGATGCTCTTCGGCATAGTTTTGACAAATAACAGATGCTCACAATAACTTAATTTACACATATTATGATAACTCTTATAATGCAGCTTATAAAAAAGCTGGAAATAAAATCAAGGAAGAAAATTATTGAATTTCTCAACAAGCAACCTGTTGGTAGGGTAGCTTCTATCGATAGAAATGGTTATCCACAAATTATACCGATGAACTTCGTGTATCTAGCTGCAGATGATACCATGAGTGGTATGAACAACAAAGTAAGTAGAGATGCCGTTTATATGCATTCTCATCGCTCTGGAGAAAAGCTCGACAATATCCGAATAAACCATAAAGTAGGGTTTGAAGTTGATCAACACATATGCTTTTTGCCCTCTTATTATTTTCATCCCTGCGATGCTTCACAGGCCGACACCCTCTATATCAGTGTAGTCGTAAAGGGAAGAGCCGAGCTTATTGAAGACTGCGAAGAGAAGGCATTTGCATTAAATATGTTAATGCAAAAATACCAAAACAGGGACAGATATCAAGAACTTAACCCATTAATGCCATCCGTACGTGAAGTTGCTGTGATTAGAATATCTCCACACGAAATCCACGGAAAGTACAAAATAGGTCAACAATGGGCACCAGCGTACAGGCTAAAAATTGCCAAAGCTATCGTTAACAGGGAGCAAAAATACAGGGCAAAAAAGATTTTGAATATTATGGGAATAGAAATACTATCCGATGGAAACCTCAAAATAATCGAGGAGCCGCTAATGTAGTACTATCTTATTCTCATATTGTTAAATCAAATCAATAATAACTACAAAAATACCATTACTTATGCCCACAAATCTGAAAAGCGAACATGACGTATCCTGCGATCTTGCCGGAACGTCTATAGGCATAGAAATTGTATGTATCCTTAGGCATTAGTTCACTTTTTAGCTGCAGAGCATCAGATTTAGATAACTGAATCATGGCCAAGCGACCATCTAATATATCCTTCCAAGGGATTTCAGAAGGTAGATTATTGATTCTGACATTCATTGCGATTATTCTTGCTGGAAATTCCTCATCTACCATGACCGAATACTCAAAATCATCCCCTTCAAATGGATCAGACACAGTGTACGGATCAATCTGTACATATTGTCTCAACTTAGCTCTAAAAGAAAATGATAATGCGGTCATTATGGCAATATCAGTTGTACCTAATTTCTTAACCTCTTCGATTGTAGGAGGCTTTAATGGTGTTATTAACACAAGATGTAATATTTATTATCATTATATAATTTGATCTGAGATAAGTTCTGATTGTTGCACTACGTATTTTTATCCTCGCGTGACTTAGCGCATCCAAATTGCGATAAATATCTCCGATAGTATCTCACGTTGAAATTATTACAACATAGTGCATTAGTCTAATCGCATAGTACCAAGTCTCGTAATGCATAGTGTTTTGGGGTTTATCTAATAAGCTTGAATGCAATTTTATTTAGGCAAGTATTGCATTTAATATGGATTATTTATGATTGAGATCTCTGTAGGGCATACCCCTGATGCAGATGACGCGTTTATGTTTTATGGAATCGTATCAGGTAAAGCTAAAAGTTCAAACTTCAAAATAAAGCATGTAGTAAAAGACATAGAGACACTAAATAAAGCGGCATTTAAACATGAACTACACATTACAGCAGTTTCTGCACACGCGTATTATTATTTAAGTGATTATCAAATACTTCGTACTGGTGGAAGCTTTGGATCAAACTATGGGCCTATCGTCCTATCCAAAAAGCAACAAACACAAATCCAATTGAGAGATAGTATTATTGCTGTGCCAGGAAAATTGACTACTGCAGCTTTACTCTTGAGACTTGCGCTTGGGAGTTCATTTACAGAAAAAGAGATGCGCTTTGAACTTATACCAGAAGCAATTCAAAACGGGCTAGTAGACGCAGGGCTTGTGATACATGAAGCTCAGATTGCATATGATAAATCAAAGTTCGACAAAGTTCTGGATCTCGGATCTTGGTGGAACACTGAAACTAATGGATTACCTCTTCCTCTTGGAATCAATATAGCCAGTATTAGGCTAATGAATCAAGCCCAGATAGAGGCTTTTCAAGCACTGTTGAAGAATTCAATACTATATGCTATCAACAATATCGATGAAGCTGTAAATTACGCAATGAGTTATAGTAGAGGCCAATCAAAAGATATGATAACGAAATTTATTAAAATGTACGTAAATGATATAACAGTAGATATGGGTAAGAATGGTGAAAAAGCGCTTACAAGCTTATTTGAGATATCAAGGAACGCAGGATTGTTACCATCAGAGAGTAGACTAAATTTCACATGAATAGATGCCAATTCACTGTTAAGTACACTACTCTTTTATCAGCGTCGCCAGCTAAATCTTTAGAGTGAAGACTGTAATACTTTTGTCAACTTAACATTATTTTTTAAACAGAGCAGGCGTTAGCCCACACCATATTCAAAGCTGATTTCTAATGCTAGAAGGCAATGGTATTATACTAAAAATCGAATACTGATAATTTATCACTAGGAATTTTCAGATGAAGCTGATGTTCACTGAAAGAATCAACTTTTGACTTGGGAATCATGTACATACGTAACTTCACGATGCTACCATCAATCACAATCAAGTTATCTTTGTACTCTGCCATTACATTTCCACAGAATGTTTGGTCGCTAGTCTTTACGGGTCTTTTCGTTTGTACTATCTCATCCCAATCCAAAGCTGCCGTTGCGATCTCCATTTTTAGAACAAAATGTGTAACACTTACTCCTATTTCAACAAAAAAATACTCTAATATATAAAAAACTAGTAGAAATGATTACTATGTCATTAATACTGAAATATTCTATCTTATCGGAATATAGAATATATCGACCTGAGAATTATTAGGATTATTCTGAAAAATGTTGCTAGTTATCGCATGGACATTTTATCTCTAAATGCGATATCATTACCTAAAGAGATCATTTGTTCTTCCTTTTCAGATTTTAATACAGTCATTAATTCTGTTTCAAGTATATGTGGTAGCTTTCGGACCTTGTTTTCCACGATATCTCTCATCTGTTCCAAGTCTTTCGCGCGAATTTTCAAGAGCAGATCGAATCTTCCATGCATCTCATGGATTTCTAAGACTTCATCAATCGTTGATAAATCAGAGATTATACTGTCCGCTGATCCTGGTTCAATATTAATTCCCATAAAGGCAAGATGATCGTAGCCCAGTAGACCATTGTCCACAGAAATGGTAAATTTATTAATTATTCCTGCCGATATCATCCTCCTGACTCTTATATGTATAGTTGCGTCTGAAACCCCGATCTGCTTGGCTATATTTACAAAAGGCGTCGAAGAGTCCTTATTCAAAATATCAATTATTTTAAGATTAACGTCATCGATTAGTCTACGATTACCGTCATCGCTATTCATATCAGCAGCCTGCAATATAATATCATTTGCAACTATTCAACGGCGATATAAAATGATTTGGTCTTGCTATTTGCAAATAATAGTCAATTTTGACAATTTATGGGAATTTTGGATTAATTTGTCTATTTGGATATTATATATCCAAATCCTATTATTTGTTTACCAAATTATGAATTGTAGATCCAATTTTTCTTTGATTTCCGGAAAATCCACTTTTGCTCTATAGGCTTGAGATTTGTCATTGCGCCTCTGAACTAAGATGAGCTACTTATTATGTATCGTAATTTCATGGAAATACACTAGTGTTCATACTGATGAATTGCGTTCGTCCGTATGACCACAGACAACGATCATAGAAACCTTTGTAGATAATATCATCAAAGATTAATGCGGCAATTTTTTTATCGGTTCTGCAAATAGGATAGAATTTCTAACATTATCTAGGTGATTTGGAGCATTGCCGTGGTCCGCTTAAAAGCTTATGAGTACGATATTGATTGATATTTTCACAATTCAGTTGTACATTGGGTTGTTTAGTAGAATCTTCAAATTGATCCCTACAAGTTCCATCTTAGGCCATTTAAAGTACATTTAATTTCAGGATATGAATCTGATCTTAAAAATTAAGAATCTTTCCAATCTAGAATTAAGTACAAAAACGAAAGAGATATGGGTGATTAAAAGCCGCGATTAGAATTGGAGTAATTGCATAGTTTCGTAATTTTGAAATGTATTCCGATAAGCATCTAAAACACATTTAATAGCGCTAATGTTCAACTATTGTAGTTAATTATTGTTGGATTTTAAAATAAAATTATGCATATCTGCCGCAATAATAGCTGCGGTCATATTAAGTTCTATCCTTTATAGTGCAGGACCTTCATCGACAACTAGTGGCATAGATAGTAAGCCATCAAATCTTCTTAGAATTGGGTACTTTCCAAATTTGAACCACGCTCAAGCACTTATAGGACTAGGGACTGGAAGTTTTCAGAGAGCCGTCGGCGAAAATATTAAAATTGATTCAAAGATGTTTAGCGCCGGGCCTACCCTTATCGAAGCTTTGTTTGCGAATCAGATAGACGTAGCCTATGTTGGCCCAAATCCTACAATAAATGGCTACGTTGTATCTGATGGAAATGGACTAAAAGTAATTTCCGGGGCTGCAAGTGGAGGAGCGGTGTTCGTAGTTAGGAATGACTCAGGAATTAATTCACATAAAGATCTTGGGAATCGAATCTTCGCGTCTCCACAACTCGGGAATACTCAAGATGTGGCACTCAGAAAGTATTTAATAGATAGTGGATTCAAGACAAAAGAAAACGGAGGAAATGTCACATTAGTGCAGGCTAGCCCATCCGACATTCTTACCTTGTTTCTGAAGAAGCAGATCGATGGTGCCTGGGTACCTGAACCTTGGGGAGCTCGATTAGTAAAAGAAGCAGGGGGCAAAATTCTAGTCGATGAAAGAAGTTTATGGCCCGATGGTAAGTTTGTAACTGCTAATATTATTGCCAGGACCGACTATCTTAAGAATAATCCAGAAACAATCAGAAAATTTTTGACAGCCAACGTTGATGAGACAATCTGGATAAACAAAAATAAAAATATGGGAATAGAATTGTTTAATGAAGCTTTAAAAAATATTACAGGCAAGACTATACGACAAGACGAATTAGCAGACGCCTGGTCCAGGATAGCATTTACCTACGATCCTGCCAAATCTTCCTTATTTCAGTCAGCAAATAGTGCATATGATCTTGGATTTCTTGCAAGAGGAAAAGAAAGGCCAAATCTTTCTGGATTATATAATTTGACGATCTTAAATAATATACTCAATCAAAGATCACTACCGACGATAAGATAGTTAGTAAGTGAACATGTCTAAACTGGCATTTCTTATATGAGTTAGGCCGTAGACTCCTGAAGTTGAATGTAGGTCTGGAAGTCTGACTCTGCCCAGTGATAAGAATTTATTTGACCCCGGCCTTGGCATATTTTTTTCGCCAATATTTTCTCATCTTGGATTTCAGATGATCATATTTAAGTTAAGTTGGGCTTCAGGAATCTCGATTTATATAGTGTTTAATAATCCACTATAGCGATTCTGAATTCTAGTCGTCAATTGTCTTGGCAGATTCTGGCTTGCAATAATGAGTGGACAAGCTAGTGCGGACTTCATTTATTCAATTGTAGACGAATCTTGGTCAATAAAGCAATACATTGGCTTCGTTACTAAAGGATGCTTTCATTCAATATCATTGCTAACAGAGCGGATCTAAGATCCTTGCCATAGGCTGCCTGCTTAAAGTAAATCGCGTTAATTGTGTTATCTATAGATTGAGAAATCTCATCCATTCTTGGCATCGGATGCATGATTGATACGTCACTTTTGGCATTTTTGAGAACATCAGTGTCGATAATGTACGAGCCTTTGACGTTTTCGTATTCCTGTAGATCTGGGAATCTTTCTCTCTGTATTCTAGTAACGTAGATTATATCAAGTTTGGGCAAGATGTCTTCTAGTGTAGTATGTTCCTGAATTCTTAATTTGTGTCTAACTTCATAGAGGGATTCCATCCTTATCTTCAAAGATGCTGGAGAAATAAGATGAATTTTCACGTCGTAGTATGTTAGGCCATACAACAACGAATATACGGTTCTACCATATTTGAGGTCACCTATCACACCAATGGTGAGTCCATCTATTCGCTTTTTTTCCTTAACTATTGTATATAGATCTAGCATTGCCTGCGTAGGATGTTCTTCACTTCCACTCCCTCCATTAATTACGGGATTTTTTGATAATTCACAGGCGAATCTACTTGAACCGTCTAAAGGATGACGTAACACAACGATATCGGAATAAAGATCCATAATCCGGATTGTATCCGCCAAACTCTCTCCTTTCTCGATCGAAGACGATTTAGGATCGGATATCCCTAGTGAACTCCCACCCAACGACGCTATCGCGGCTTCGAAGCTCATTCTAGTTCTAGTACTCGGTTCATAAAAAACCGAACCAAGAACTCGACCTTTTCCAAGTTCACTCTTTTCATTTGGCTTTAAGCTACGGAGCTTGTCTGTGTATGAAAATACAAGTTCCAGATCCTGTTTATTGATATCCTTGATTGATACTATGTCACGGTTGTAAAAATTGTTTCTAGGCATTCTGTAGTTTATTCCTTAAGCTCATACCGTTTTAAGCATGTCGGAGTTTGTTTTTCAAAAAATATTATTTATTGGATCGAAGAAAAGACTCAACAGATTCACAAGGAATTCAGATATGGGAAACATTTTTGCATGCTGGTCTCATTTTATGGATTCATACTATTATGTAATTACCATCATCCTGTATGGTCATTCGTAGATAACGCGACTGGGCAATAAGTCGAAGGTACATCGTATCGGACAGATATCCCCGATGTAACTCGATCTACACATACTTATTCCGATTGCAAAACTGAACGACTAGGTTCGATAATGAAAAATATTTTGTAACTCAAGCCAATAAGTTCATATGAACAACATATTGAAAATTTCCTTGATTGGGAATTTACAGATATGATATATATAAAAGCCCGAATATTGGACTATTTGCAAAAACTAACGATCGAATTATGATCCTCCCCTTTGGAGTTCCGTCTACGAAAACCAAGAAGCTCTTGGAATATTTACAGATTGATGAAAAGGTCTTTGGATCGATTGCAGGTACACGGATCATTGGTGCAATGATGGTAATGAATGGTAATGGAATTCTGGTGCCAGCTATGGCTCTTGATGAGGAAATTCAAATGCTTAGACAAGCTAGCGGGCTAAGCGTCGAACGTCTTCAAACCAAGTTTACTGCTATCGGTAATTTGATATCTAGCAACGATAGAGGAGCAATAATATCACCACTATTTGAAAATGAAATGCTCAAACAGGTTCAGGATGTATTGGGAGTACCTACAACCTCTATGACTGTAGGCGGTTATGTACAGATTGGATCGGCGATCGTTGCCACTAATTTAGGTGCGGCGGTACATCCCAAGGCTACTGACGAGGAAATCAAGAATATATCAGACATACTTAAAGTCCCAGTGGAACCTGTAACTGTGAATGGTGGGATACCGTTTCTATCCTACGGCATGCTTGCTAATTCAAAATCGGTTATTGTGGGCAGCCCGACAAGCGGACCAGAGTTGGTAATGATTAGCAGAATCTTCAAGATATGACCATGAATTGACGTGCAGAATGGAATCGGAGCTATTCCCTAGTTGTTTTGGTTTTCGGATAAATGGAGTTGCAATAATTCATTTATTATTTTAATTAATGCCTGATTTGGTATTTGTAGTGCCTTAAAATTGCCATGACAATATCCTTTTCTTACTAATTCTATTCTTAATAAGACACTATTTCTGGTCAAGACAGGGAAATAAATAAAGAAATGATTGCACAGAATCAAGGTACTTTCTGAACTACAATATTAGGTAACGATGATTCATAGCAGACAGGTGCGGAACCATCCTCGCTATTACACCTAATAGTCACCTCCTTTTGAAGAAAAGTGCATTAGATCAAGATAGAGAAAGCTCGCTGCCGCACCTGGCAACAAAGACCAAGATTTTAGCAAGCGAGGTCGCTATCTTTTCCAAGTGTATGTTGTTGGTTATTGTAATATGAAGAATCACAATTAATAAACTTTCCGATTATATTGCATCTGAAAGTTATTTTTTTTTACATAAGCTAAAAATATCTTAATTAATGCCCATATTTCTTATAAGTATAACAAAACTAGGATACACTGTATTTGATAAATTATGTGATGTCCAAGCGCGATCACTTAAGATCGAAATAGCAGTCAATATTATAGTTGAAATAATCATCGTCATGTTCTTTACTTCATTATCAATTAATTAAAAGTAAGAATAGACATGAAAACTTGGGCTTTTTGAAGCTTCTTTAATTGCCTGGTCTTACCTACTGTCGGCCTAGTGGCACGACATATCTAAAAATTGATTATTACAAAGCAACACTGCGCAAATGGCTATTTATGTTAATTTATTGTCCATAGTGTATCAAATTAACCGCTATATCTGAACCCGAACATGCCTCCTAAGACAGCGACAATAAGTTAAATGCATTCAAATGCAGTTAATCGAATTGATAATTTTCCATACGAGCGCACATCATAGCAGTTTAATACTTCTGTTACTGAATATGATCATGCCAACCGCATACATTCTTCTAAACTGCGAACTCGGACACGAAAATGAGATCATTAATGAATTGAAGAAACTGCCAGGTGTCGTTGAGGTAGAAGGATCCTACGGCGTCTATGATATGATTGTGAAGATTAGTGCTGATACTATGGATAAGTTGAAGGAAACGATAACATGGCATGTTAGAAAAATTGGAAAAATTAAATCAACGCTTACATTAATCGTGATTGAGGGTCAAGGAACATGAATATAGAAAGACAATATCATGGTTGAATCAAGACTGGATTCGTTCTTGTAAGGAACCATTCGAAGAATACAGAAATGACGAATGGATATTGTCGTTACTAATATTGCAAATGTAGGGACATTTACACCATATTTTTGGTCTTCTTGATTGGATCCTTAGGATGATCCAACATAAACGATAAATTCTTGTAATAATTAACCAGCTGCATAAGATGGGTCAAGTAACGCATATCTTGTTTGGAGTGCAAATATGTTCATACTGTGTCATTAATGACAGCCTTACCTGTACTCGACTTTTTGGACAATAGATAGAATCCGTGAGCCGAAATAAGTAACGCGGCAAGGGACATTTTTGTAGCAAATACAAGATTCCAAGGGGTTTTTGGATTAGGAAATGGAACATTAATACTATCCAATTTCATTATACCTCTCATTATATCGACTGTGATGAACGAATTCCAGAGTATAAAATTATAGATAAATTCATAGAGTGCAATAATTGTAATACCTAGTACCACAATTTGAAGTATGGATTTTGTCGATTTAGAAATTCCTTGTACTTTGTTGGCCCCAAGCTTAGTTACACAGTACCATCCAACTACTGACACGATCATTAAGTAGGTTACGAGTTTTGATAGACCCTTTACTGGAAATTCCGTATCCACGAGCACTTCTCCGATGACTACCTTTCCAGAATTAAGGTATTCATTGACACTTACGTAAATTGCATAAGTAGTAATAGCGGCCATAACAAACGCGCAAAAATAAAATATTCCAAGATATAGTTTTCTCGTAACCTTCGCGTCGTCTTCTAAACGTAGATCATGCATTTTCGTTGAGGTAGTAGTAGCAATAACAGGTATAAATAATTATTAGTATGCACCATAGGAATTGATTGACACAAGCTCTAAATTTTCAAATGATGATGGATTTTTTAGACTTCTCGTCAAAATGATCTAGCAGGTTCAGTATTTTAGAAACCAAGTCATTAATTAATGATACGGGTGTCACTATCCGACGAGTATGGATAGATAGATAGATAGATAGATAGATAGTATGAGAATGATACTGACTGCACTGAATAACGTAAATGAAATCTATTCGTGGCATAGATAGATGTCATATACGTTGAAACTAATATTCTAGACAATCAGCATGCACTGCTGTACCAGGCAATAATAGACTTGATTAAATCTAGTATCGTGTAATATCTAATTTGAATTTCAGATTATCTAACTCCGATGGGCTTCCTCGTGCAACTTTAGCAAAAAGTGGAAGCGTTATTCGAGAATGATAATCCATCAGAATAATTTATTAAGCATAAACGTCGAATTGATCCTGATTAAAGAAGTAGATGGAGGACTCAAATAATTATTCGGAGACTGATACGCTAAAGTCGAGAGGCAAAATAGCAATTAATTCTGCTCACAAAAACACATCCATTGAGGATGAGAGGAGAATTACGAATAGAATATCAGACATATATGAAGTCACAATAGAGGAAGCTAATGACATACATGTCAACTATCACCATGATAGAATAAGAAATATGCTCCGCCAGAGGGCAAAAAAGCACGGAATGACAAATACAGTTTTCGAGGAAGGTGTACAGCATTTGAATATTTTAAAATATGCTCTCAGCATCTCTCGTGGAGAGTTGATAGAGATGGCAGCAGGTGACATTCTCTTTAAACAACTTTCAGATATGCAAAGTGAGAATGAAGACACTCCTGAAGACAGATACTTTAATTTTTACCAATAGTTAAGGAGACGCTATCTATAGCTAGCAACATAGTCTTCAGCTATCATGCAACTACCGCACTAACATTGTCGATGAAAATCAACGTGGTGTCATCACCAATAATATCCTGCTTCAGAATTATTATGCAAAATATCAATGATTTCGTAAGACAA
>JANWJI010000139.1 GCA_025449515.1 Nitrososphaeraceae archaeon
AGTCTCCTGCTAAGTTAGTATATTATTAACTTTCAGTCATAATAATATCTTGCTTTCATAAATCATAAAGCATGCCTTCAAATGGGTGTTCCATTTTCACGCTTAACAGTCTAATAAGAATGCATAGCTTTATGGTTTGCTTGATAAGTCAATCAATTAACTATATTATGCCCTTGTTTCATATATATATCGAATATAGCGAGTGTGGCTCTCTGTAGAATAATAATGTTTTGAACACCAGTAGAGCTATGTAGAACACAATCCAATGTGAATGTTGAAAGAATCAGGACATGTTAAGCTGGCAAATACCATGTATCGTGTTTTGAGAAATTCAAGGTGGCAGCGTTTATCGGTGTTTGAAGCGATAGTTAGATATGAATCTCAGCGGTGTTTTTACAAGAAATTCCTAACTGACTTGCGTATACATAAAGTTTTTAGAACGGGTCCCGAAACGTCAACTAATAGACGTAATACATAGTTTATTTCTTTTAATCCTTTTCTGACTTCAGCATCAGCGCCAATAACAAGAACTCCGATATTGGCTTAACTTGCCCTCTACAACGTTCATTTAAAGATGAATGGTAATTGATTAAGAATAAGTAGATAATATTATAAATGAGAAAATTAGATGGGCAAAGATAAAAACCTAAATTTGATGCAATTCTTTATCAATGAACAGCAATAATAACACCGTTCCTCCGGTTCAAAGAGCATTGGTTTTGCAAGGAGGGGGTGTGCTAGGTGCGTATGAAGTAGGAGTATTGAAAGTACTATGTGACGATGTTGGCGAAGTACAATGAAGAGGCAATTATTCGATATCGTTGCCGGAACGTCAATAGGTGCAATAAATGCCGCAGTACTAGGGCGTCAAAGTTAGAAGTGAAGAATTGCCAGTGCTGAATAGACAATTAGGTCGACTCAATTATAACACGGCAGGACATTTGATTAAGGATTTAATTGTTGGGAAAAATAACTAAGGTGACAGAAAGTACAGCATGAGAAATAATACAATCAATTGAGAACAGATACGAAAACGCCATTCCCAGAGACAAGATAGCATAGAACGTTTTTAATCATATTTAATTATTTTAGATGGCCTTTCATTGTTGAGCCATTAAGATCTAAATGTAGGTTCATTAATATTGATGAATCTAATAAGAATTGTATTATCTATTAATGTTAGACTCGACTAATCTTTATAAGTGTGGCTAACCTAACTAAATTTGCTTGTTCATAGTACGCTCACAAATACTACTAATATTATTGTCTATTATGGCCATCATAACGACTGCGTTTGCTCTTTCTGCATTTAGTACATCGTCTCCAGTAGTAAATGTAGTGCAGGATGATCCACGAAAGAAAAATATAATTAGTGATAATAGTAACAACAGCAACATCAATGATCCCAGTCTAGGCCACCATATCACTACCACGTCACATGCCTTGTTTGATACTACAGGTGACATCCTAGATCCTACAAGCCAAGTTACTAGTGGAAAAAGGATAGCAATTGATCCTATGAAATATCTACGTACATTTAGCTATGGCCGTGTATCGACTAATTCAGCAGGTGATACATCTACTACAATTAGGGAATTTACTTTAATAGCCTCGGATGATAAGATAATGGAAGTATCACCAGGTGTTTTTTACAATGTCTGGACTTTTAATGGGACGATTCCTGGACCAACAATAAGAGCGACAGAAGGAGATCTAGTAAGAATTCATTTTGTAAATAATGGTTCAAAGCCTCATTCAATACATTTTCACGGAATACATAGTTCAGAGATGGATGGTGTTTTTGATATGGTTTCCCCTGGAGGACAATTCGTTTATGAATTCTATGCAGAACCATTTGGGGTATTTCCGTATCACTGTCATATGCAACCTTTAGAAGAACACATATCACATGGATTGTATGGGGTATATATCGTAGATCCGAAGAATAAACCTAGACCTACTGCAGATGAAATGGTAATGGTGATGAACGGTTATGATACTGATTCAGACAAGGAAAATAATTTTTACACTGTAAATGGAATTCCATACTACTATATGCATCATCCCATTCAAATTGAAAAAGGTAGATTAGTGAGAGTTTATTTGGTAAATATGCTAGAATTTGATCCAATAAACAACTTTCATTTACATGCCAATATGTATCAACTTTATAGATCTGGAACAAGCCTCACGCCTGACGAGTATACTGATATGGTAACTATGAGTCAAGGAGAGAGAGGCATACTGGAATTCACTTACAAATATCCTGGACCGTATATGTTCCACGCCCACAAGACAGAATTTGCTGAAAAAGGCTGGATGGGTACTTTCCTGGTTAAAGATGAGAATAGGTCTATGAATGAGAGTAATTCGGTAAAAAGTATCACAAATACTCTACAACCGCTAGTAGGAAGAGGTAGTGATTAAGCGAGATGGAGAAGGGAGACGGAGAAGAAATAGAAAAGATAGAGAATAGAATAGATCAGCAAAGGAATAGTGACAAAAAGGTAGCAAAAAATATGTTAATCTCGATATCTGTTGCGATAATCCCACTTGTAGTATTAATCGGTATGATCGCATTTCTTTTCGGTCCTGGTCAATCATTTCTGATGATAAAATCTGCTAACCCCATACCTGAAATTACTATAGAAAGGTTAGAATTCCAAGATGGTAAAATTGTGGCATTTATTCGTAATACCGGACCTTCGGATGTTACTATTGCTCAAGCAGATATAAATGATAGAATTCAAGCAGCTGCGGTCGAACCAGGTAAGAATCTATCTAGGTTGTCAGTGGCAAAAGTCATTATACCTTTCATTTGGAACCCCGGAGAACCGTACGAAGTTGGAATAACCACTTCTGATGGAATAAGATTTCATAAGAGTATAGATGCTGCCGCATTAGCTCCTAGTCCAGATATTAAACAAGCATCATTGTTTGCAGTAATAGGAACATATGTAGGAGTTATACCTGTCATGATAGGACTTTTATGGTTTCCATTCATAAAAAGACTAAGCAGGAGCAAATACACTTTCTTCTTGTCTCTTACTGCAGGATTACTAGTCTTTTTGGGATTAGATGCACTAATAGAAGGAAATAAAATTGCTTCAGAAAACGTTGCAGGAGTTTTTAATGGGCAGATGCTTATTGCAATGGTATCGATAATATCATTCTTGGCGTTACTGTATGTATCTGAATATCTTGTTGATCGAGCCAATGCTGGCAATAATGTACAACATAAGATTTTTTCAGATCCTCAACTAACAAAACCATCATCGTTAACATCTTCGCCATCATTACATGCACAACAACAGAGACTAAAACAACTATCAAAACCTACTATAATAGCACTCATGATTTCGATAGGTATAGGGCTACATAACTTAGGTGAAGGCCTAGCTATAGGTGCAGCAATTTTACTTGGTAAGGTTGCTCTCAGTACTTTTCTAATAGTTGGATTCACATTACATAATACTACTGAAGGGTTGGCAATAGTAGCACCATTGGCAAGAGCCAATAATAAAGCTACGATAGGAAGATTAGTTATATTGGGAATAATAGCTGGATCTCCAGCGATAGTAGGAGCTTGGATAGGAGGATTTTTTTACTCACCAATTGCTGCAATAATCTTTCTGGCTATAGGTGCTGGGGCAATATTTCAGGTGGCGTTTTCAATTCTTACATGGATATCAAACAATAATGACAGCAAAAATACTGATCCCAAAAATGAAGCAGATTCAAAGGAACGATCGTTACCGAAGAAAAAGGCTTGGTTAGATTTATCATCGATTGTAGGTTTTGTAGCTGGGATGATAATAATGTATATGACATCTTTACTGGTAGCATCTTGATCAGATATTTGTGCTATAGCATCATCCTTTACTTTATCGCGCTGTCTTAATGATGATTGGTTTAATTCATCCAATTCTTATACCTTGCTTCGAATATCTATCCTTATCTTTCCATTGGAAGCGATCTAAAATTGTCATATTTTACAAAGAATGAAATTTCCACTAGGAGATTCATGACAAGTAAGGCTTATCACGAAGCACATGTACATAAAGAACATGACGAATTCCAAAAATAAAGGGATTCGAACCGAGAGTGCAATTCCCGCCCAGTCCATTATGTATAGGGATTCATATATTGCAACTACTTATAGAAATAATTGTAATGGAGGAGCAATAAACTGCCATGCCAGTTAGACTGACTACAACGCTGTCAGATTCTTAGTGCCAAATACCAAATACTACTAATGCCGGTCTGCTGAATGGGCTTTATGCTTTATGAAGACAACAGGTGCTTCAGAAAGCCACTGTAATAATACCTTGAAGACAGCGATAGCCTTTGCACATTTCGTAGGTCCTGACCGATCGTTTTACGACATTAGAACAAAGGACAAGATTACAGACTTTCTAGATGCAAGGATGAAGGATAATGTTACTGACCATGAGAAGAAATGGATAATAACTTGGAACGACTATCTTGGAGATTTAAAGTATCTGTTCCGATCGTTACACAATTACAAATTAAAGATTGACCAAGGCCTAGAATCTAACTCGAATCCATTAGATTCGGAGACTCCACTATTTGCACAGATAAGGAAAAAAAGATCAAGAGAGAGTCGGTACGGAGAGAACGAAATTTGGGAACTAGGTGAACTTCAAATCATCATAAAGTACGAGCCCCATAAACGGAACAAAGCGGCCTTGGCTTTAATGTGGGATCTAAGTGGACGCAAGTTAAAAAAAATCTTTGATTTACTTATTTAGATAGCCAATAGAAACCTTGTCTGTTGGTATGTCTGGATGGACTAGCCGGGACGGCCAATTTATTAATTAGCCTGCCAAACATAGTAGGTCTAGTTAGACCTCATGCTTCATGCAGTCAGACCACATCAAATTCAAATAAACAGACGACCGGCCGTTATAGAATTCAGTCGCCTTAGGGGATGCTCCTCCTACCTATGACAAGCACTGAATTCATTTAACGTCCGTGTGTATAACGGAACAGTCAGTAGGCATTTATCTGTATTATGCGTTATAGAATATAATTATTCAAATAAATAAGATATTGACTATTATCTATAATTTATCTTTACTTTTTTTATGAATAATGTTACTATACCCCAACGTGAGAATGTAGATTCGAGATCGAACATATACCAATTAAGATAAGTATACTTACATATTATTGATGGAATTGTCGTATTCTTTGTACAGGAAGAGCTATAGCTTTGTTCTGTGATCTGCTTTGCTGAATGAATCTTGAGTCTCAGTAGAGGAGAATTTGAAACTCGGTACAGGAAG
>JANWJI010000140.1 GCA_025449515.1 Nitrososphaeraceae archaeon
AGACAGGCCTATTTCACAATTTTTGAAATTGATGCACATAAAGCTATCGCAGAGGCCAATACTACTGCGGACGGTATTTCTGAAATTTATCTGGACAATTTAAAACAACAGTTTGGTCATTCGGTAGATGTTTCTGCAGATTTCAGATGGGAATGGCTGTTCATACCACACTTTTATCATACCCCATTTTATTGCTATGCCTATTCTTTTGGCAATTTATTAGCATTATCACTTTACAGTCAGTATAAAAGGGAAGGTAAAGGTTTTATACCGAAATATCTGGGTATTCTTTCCGCTGGCGGTTCCCAGAAACCTGAAACCTTGTTAAAGGCGGCCGGTATAGATATTACCGCAGAGAGATTCTGGCAACAAGGGTTCGATTTAGTTTCAGAAAGAATTCAGTCAATAAATAAGATGATTTGAGTTCGCATGGTGTAACTTGTGCAATATGATTTTGTTTCGTAAACCTAGGACACCTTTGTGAAAAATATCATGCTACTCAAGTACACACAAAGCTAACGCCTTACCTGTTATATGTATTAGGAAAGACTTGGGGTTAGGTTTAATGAGTGAACCTCTCCATGGCGATGGAATGCAACGTGTTATGTCAAGAATAGTGCTATTCTCCTAATTGCAATATGTAGTTAACCCACCCACTAGTTCCTTCTTCTTAATGGGCTATGGATAAATTTGTTCGCCAGTATATCTGTCTATAATTTTGATTGCCTTTGTGGGACAGGTTTGTGCGGCAGAAAGTATCTCATCGAAGGTCGCATCGACCTCCGACACAACCTTTGCCTTGGGGTTTATCCTCTTGTTTTTTTCTACGACAAATACCTTGGGAGCAAGCGTTTCGCAACTTCCGAAGGCCATACAAAGGGATGGCTCAACAATAAGATGGAAACGACCCTTCGGGATATCAAGGAGACCTGAAATCAACGTCGAGTTTGTGCCGGATTCAGCAAATTGCACATAGTTATTCCGAACATTTGATTCCTTGTGACTCGCATCGCTACTATCTACAAAATTGTAGGTACTCGGATCAGCAGGTTTGTAGGCTTTACCGTCACCATAAACTGAACACTCCTCTTTCTTGACGTGGGCCTGCTCGTCTGATTCTCGATCAGCTGAGCCAGGAACCATCCCGTAATGTTCGGAATGGTCATACTTGTGTCGTTTATCTTTATCTGATAGAATCTCAAACGCAGCATTTATCGTCTTTATTATTTCATCAGATATACCCAAAGTATTCCTGTCGGGATGGTATTTTTTAGCAAGATGTCTATATGCCCTTTTTATTTCTTGATAACTAGCATGTTCAGACACACCAAAAACCGCGTAATATCCCTTGCTATCCAACAAATCTACAGATGCTCTTGGTTACTTATCTCTTTTGATATCTCTTGATCGACCAGGCCTGCTCTCCTTACTGACTGTACTGTACATTTTCGCACGATTATTCGTGGGACTAGATTGTATTGGTAAGAAATGCGGCGGGATAAGTTTGCTTTATAGGTCTGCCACGATCTGAGAGACTTATTTACTATTTAAAATGCATCACTCTTATGCGGCAACAACTGAATCTCTAAGAAAATTGCTCCTTTGCTTTGTTTGTTCGAATCTCTTTGCGGCGTCAAAAATTATTTTTGCAACGTAAATCTCTATACCCAAAATAGTGGAAATTTCGTCGGTGCCGTAGTGAAGAATAGAGTCGACAGTGAATCCAGCATCTATTAGCATTTTCTTTAAGCCGGGGGCAATTTCTAATTCCTCAATGCTAGAGTTCATGTTAAGTTCAAAGTATGCAAGCATAGTATATAATAATTGCCTTAATTATTTTTATAGTAATAATTTCTGATTGATTCATCTTTAACGTTGATTTATAATTTTGCTAAGAACCCTTGAGGGTCATAGCTAACTGGGTACAATTACATTAAACTACCTCGAAAACTGGAACGTTTAAAACTGACACGTGAGACCAAGAAATAGAGGAAATGCGTGACAATAGACTTACCTACTTGAAACATCGATGAACCGAGAGGTTTACTCGATCGTGAAATGACATGATACTAAGAAGCTCTGTACCAAAAACTGATTATGATGTACTCCAATATAGTGAATGGCCGAGATGGAGTAACCTTTGCATCTTCTCGAGGTCGAAAATAGGGCGTAGGTACGCGCTAAATTCAATATCTGGAATGAGACCTTTGGACTTGTATTCATATGTACAATCATCTATACAATGGCAGACATCTCGATAGTACTTTTTTCAAACGACAAATAACTACAAGCTTAGAAGTGAGAGGACGATCTAAAAGTCGAATCCATTTGTCACTATGTTCTGATAACGACCATGAACTGTTAATGATAAGACCAAATTTAATTAAATAATTATTATACTTATGTGGCTTGAAGACTAATATTTACAATTTGAGACTATACAATTACGTGAGAGGGGTCATGAGCATCGCTATTTCAGAACCAATATCAATATTTTCGTCTAAAGATTCGAACTCACAGCCCGTTTGTTGATCCAAAAATCAACACATCGATTTAAGACGTGCATTATTCGCTATCTTAAATTTATTTATTTATTTAAGAGGGTAGCGTTACATACGATGGGATAAGTAAGGATTTAATTCCAGAACATTTCATGACTGAACACTAATCATAAATTCTTGCATTGATCAATCTTTTCTTACAGGGTTCAATTTGCTTCTCACCGAGAACTGAACTATTAATATTATCTTTATTAAGACGCTATTTAATTATATAAATAATAAATCTAAATGAACAAGTTATCCAGAGATATAGATACAAATATGATCATTAAACACGTACACCATATGAAGCTTGATGATGAATTTGTTAGTTCGTTATTTACCTATATCTTATTAATAAGATACGCGAGTCTATCCAGACTTTTTGAACTCGAGAATTCTTATGCTTTCTTTTTATTGCCCAGGATTTTTTGGAGTAATAAAGATGTCAAATGATCATGACATTAACACCACAAGTGTTAGTGTGTCAGTCGCAATTGGGGACGTAAAAGTACAATTCAATGGATCTGCGGGATCGGTTCTACAATCTGTTATTGCATTTATATCGAAGCAAGTTCCTACTTTAGATCTTGCCAAGAGAATTTCCCTAAATTATTCAGCTACAGAATTGATAGAGTCTTTTGCTGCTTTCATTAAGATTACAGCTGAGGGACCGAGAATAATTTTAGATCCCGGAGAAACAGGAATAAAAAAGGTTTCTGATAAACAAATGGTCGCATTGCAGTTAGTGGCGTCAAGAATTGTAAAAGATCTAGGGAAGACCGAAATTGATGGAATGAGTCTATCTCAGATTCAATTTGCCACCACACTGAATCCAAAATCTGTAAGCTCGCGTTTATCTGAGTTGGTAAAGTCAGGACACGTACTTCGAAATAACACAAAAGATGGAGTCGACACCATGCTTTTTACGATTACCACATCTGGTATTCATTGGCTGAAGTCAGTGCTATCTAAAAAATCAAGTTAAGGAATTTGGGGCAATATTAGATTTGAGTGCGCCGATAGTTCACAGAATGTGAAGGGGAAAGCTCAATCTCGTACTAGTTTATTCCTGTCAAATCGCCTAGTTAAGATTAATTGGGACTGTTTATCTTTACGACACAGGATTGCCGTATTCCAAAAATTGACTTCAACAATGCAGCTTCAATTGAGTAGTTTCCAAATGAAAATTTGAAAACAATTCATTGTTGGTATGAATCAGTTGAATCCAATCTGTCATAAATAATTGATTCCAAATTATCCCCAATGTGGTATACTGGGGTTTGTCCTTTATAGTATTGTAACATACGTCTTTTGACATATTATCGATTTTACACTGGTCTTGAAGAGGTCTATTAGATATGGTTGATTGTCGCAATTTTTTTAATATGGTGATTGCATTAATTCGTAGTAGCACAACCAGACAACGGTCAAATCTGATAATCAAAGTTTAAGCAAATTATTCTTCAATATGAATGATATTAAAAATCTCATCGAGGCACCTTGCTAAAGTACACATATGTATAACCCAATATGTTTACTCATTTTGTTATAACCAAGTTCTCTTCCCATCAAAGACAACATATATCTAATTGTCTATAGACTGATATGGATATAGGATCCTTCGGATCTAGGTTTATCAGTGTACACGATAACCCTTCAGATTTTGAAGACTTTCCTAATGGTTCTAATGGTTACTGTTTTCTATGCTATTCTGTCGAATTCAAACAGCTCCTGTACTTATCACTGCAGAAATGAATTCGAGGTCCACGCACATTTTATTGGTACGACTAGATATGTGGACAACTATCGTATAGTTTTTCAAACCCTTCCATTTGTCCCGTATGCTGGTGAGAATTCGACGCTTAATTTTAGCATATTAGATGAAAATAATTCCAGTATTGGCAACTTGTATGCTGCATTAACTATCAAATCGAAAGATCCTGAATTTATTAGTCGCATCCCATATCGATTCTACGAATTCTGCGACATTACATTTCCTTATAAGTTCCTAAAAAACGGTGATTATGAAGCGATATTAGGCTAAGATACTAGGAAACCCAAAATACGAAGTGAAATCACTAATATCCCGTCTTGATTTTGCAGTTGGAATATCTCCAGTATTTTCTGCCGATCGACTGATCTACTATTTTGTCCTGTTTCTGTTCCTAGCATTAGCTGGAATTTTAGTCTATTCACGTTACAAGAAAATAAGGCATTTATAAAGGCTAATTTGAGACATCCAAGTCATATTCTGCAAGGTGGTACAATGGTAAAGATGTAGATGACAAAATCCTCGTATATTGTTTGGTTTAATAACTACTCAGTTAAGGGAAAATTCCAATAATATCATTTGCCTTCAGATGAAATAACATAAGATACGTTAAATCGATTAATAGGTTCTA
Organism: Nitrososphaeraceae archaeon; assembly: GCA_025449515.1. Taxonomy (GTDB): domain Archaea; phylum Thermoproteota; class Nitrososphaeria; order Nitrososphaerales; family Nitrososphaeraceae; genus JARBAU01. Next base: position 4,946 of record JANWJI010000140.1, read on the forward strand.
TTTGCACCACAACGAATTCAGCAAGTACCATGGTTTTTACATCCAGATCACGCCAGGTCGCTATTGTGATACTGAGTTATAATCTGGATCGTCAAAGATATAGGACTAGCAATTCCGATCCACTTTAGAAAATTCACGGTTATTGAGAAACTTTCAGTCAATACATTCCATAGAAATCATCCTGTTTGAATTAAAGTATGTCTAGGACAAATCCACATAGCCTCACAATATCCATGTAGGGCCCATTTCCATTGATCCAAATTTATCCAGATTCATGCAATACTCTCATACAAAAATGGACTATTACTTCCAGTTATTTAGTTAAGTTATTATTATGACTTAGAAGATTATTTGTTGATCACTAAGAGAGTAAGTTAATTTCTGATGGCTGGTTCTCAATCAACATATAGAGACAGGATATACATTGTCAAAGACTTGATACTAAAGCTTGTTGAATATGGTGAAATGAATCAGACAGCATTGATTAGTTTTTGCGGATTGAATCTTAAAAAGCACAAAATCATTCTTGATGATTTGGAGCTTAATGGATTGATTATTAAGCGAGAAGTCAGGTCTAATAAACGACCAATTACTATTTATAGGCCCACTGAGAAGGGAATTGATTTTTCCAGAACGATCCTAGAACCATACGAAAGAATGTTTCCTAGACGAAGGAGTCGCGTTAATGAAGTAAAAACTAAATTCTTTGACGGCGAGAATAAAAATAAGGAGCAAACAGAAAAATCATCTTCGTGGTTTTCATTTTAACCACACGATTTTAAACGGTGAGTTTGCACGGTATAATATTCATTTTTTTGATCTTATGATTTGTTATCATCTCGATCTAGTATAAACTGTGCTGCAATCTTCTTATCTAATTCTTGCTTATCCTTCTGATATGCTTTGTATTTCTTGTTCCAAGAACCTACAGAACGATACTGCCTGATGCCGGCAATCAACCATAAAGATGAAATAACGATGACCGATCCGAGCAGTATGCTAAGGATCAAGCCAAATTCGTTCTCTATTTCCAAAATAACAAAAAAAGAAGGATGTCGTAACAAGAATACCGAAAGTCCTATTGCAAGCGGAGCTAATACTAAAGAAGAAATAGAGACACCAAGCAAAGTTCTTCTAATATGCAAGATCTGCTCTATGAAGCTATCTATTACAGAGAGAACTTGCTGGCGAGATGAAGAAACGTTAGGCGCTTCAGTATATTCGGTATTGTCATCCTCATAATCTCGCTCGTTCATAAGTGATATACCATGTTTACTGCACCTTCCTTATTTAGATACTGTTTAACAAAGTTATCTTAATGTATAGAATATGATCAAATTTGGACATTAGCTCGTCAAACACATCACGCGATAACCAAGTTAAACTATCTCTATACATGTTGATACAATGCAAATGGTCTTGGATATATCCATACGACTAAAACTCAAAGACTGACCATATAAGACCTTTATCATCTTATGCGAGAACTTTAGAAAGGTAGTGAGAGTCGATAGTGCCATAATTCCAACTTCTCAAGATGTTCCTAACTTTATTCTTGGTAGATCTAGTAAAGCCTTTTGAAGATCCGGATTGTTACAGTATTAACAAATTGAATTAATAGTCTATTGATTTGCTACAATAGTCACACAACTAGAGTAAAATAATACGTGTACGGAAGATTCACATACTCTGTTTTGCTTTTGCAAAACAAATCTTCAAAAAGATCTACTTTCTGATAAATCAAAATTATC